>JBDLJD010000010.1:0-49036 GCA_039714495.1 Thermodesulfobacteriota bacterium | reverse complement strand
CGGAAAAACATCCAAAAAAGGCGTGTGGGCCGGCGGTGACATCGTCACCGGGTCTGCTACCGTCATCCTGGCCATGGGTGCCGGACGCGATGCGGCCAATTCCATTCATGATTACCTGACGTGGGGATGGTAATATAATTCTGTCACAGGGCAGGATTATTCAACGCGGCTGCGCCGCTATAGAATAAAGAAAAGGGCCGGCTGGAATGCTGGCCCGTTTTTTTTGGGGATAGTACCCTTCAATAGCCTACCTAACTTAATACCGCACTATATGCATGTTTTATCCGTCTTGACGAGTTGCTGGTCCTCTGTTTTTAATAGGTCTAATAGGTCCTATAGGACTTATAAGACCTATAAAGCAGCTAATTGCTGATCGCAATTGGCAGCAGCTAGACTCTACGCTGCAAGGCTCAGGCAGCCAACAGAAGATTCTGAAGGGTTCACAATGAAATCATCCAATAACTTCATCGACCCCCACGGCGGATTCCGCAACTTGAAATCGTATCAGATGTCTGAGATAGTTCACGATGGCACGGTCAAATTCTGTGACCGCTGGATCGGGCGCCGCAGCCGGACGCACGATCAGATGGTCCAGGCGGCCCGCAGCGGAAAGCAGAACATTGCCGAGGGCAGTATGGCTTCGGGAACGTCCAAGAAAATCGAACTGAAGCTTGTCGGGATAGCGCGGGCCAGCCTGGAAGAGCTGCTGCTGGATTTTCATGATTTTTTGCGGCAACGCAATCTGGAAGCCTGGGGCAAGGATCATCCTGATGCCCGAAAAATACGGAGCCTCGCTTATGCGAGGGATAGGTCCTATAAGACCTATAGGTTCTATATAGAGAGCCGAAATCCTGAAATCGCCGCCAACACGCTGATCTGTCTGGTCCACCAGACCAATTATCTGCTGGACAGGCAGCTGCGGCAGCTGGAACAACTATTTTTAAAGCAGGGCGGCTTTACCGAAAAACTGTATCATGCAAGGAAAAATGCCAGAAGGCGATTCTAAAAACCCAGGCATGCTTGTAATGTAAACCCAATGCTGCAACCATGGGAAAATACCTGGAGGCATTAAATGCTCGAACAACAGCTCAATAAATATTTTGGCTTTGATGCGTTTTTAGAGGGTCAGGAAGCGGTCATCAACAAGGTCCTGGAGCACGCGTCATCGGCAGCCATTTTTCCGACAGGCGCCGGCAAGTCTCTCTGCTATCAATTGCCGGCCATGCTGTTGCCCGGTATGACGCTGGTGGTGTCGCCCCTGCTTTCCCTGATGAAGGACCAGCTGGATTTTTTAAGATCCAGGAAAATACCGGCCGCACGCCTGGATTCGACCCTTGAACGGTCCGACTACAATTCTATCGTGGAGCAGGCACGCAACGGCGCCCTTAAAATCCTGATGATTTCAGTGGAGCGTTTTAAAAATGAACGTTTTCGCTTCCACCTGGAAAAGATGGATGTTTCGCTTCTGGTGATCGATGAGGCGCACTGCATTTCCGAATGGGGGCACAACTTCCGGCCCGAATACCTCAAGCTGCCCGACTACCAGGCGGAATTCGGCATCCCACAAACCCTGCTGCTGACAGCCACGGCCACACAGCAGGTCATCGAGGATATGTGCGCCAAGTTCGATCTGCTGAAAGAAAATGTTTTGGTCACCGGGTTTTACAGGAACAACCTTTTTCTGCAGGTGTCGCCGACCCCCGCCTCTGAGAAAGAGAACCGCCTGCTGCAACGTATTCTCGAAGACCCCGGGGCGGCCACGATTGTCTATGTCACCCAGCAGAAAACAGCCGAAGGGGTTGCGGCGTTTCTCGGCCGGCAGGGTATCGAAGCCGAGCCCTATCATGCCGGCATGAAGACCGTTGAACGGGAAAGGATTCAAAACGGATTCATGCAAGGGGAGCTGGCCTGTGTCGTGGCCACCATCGCTTTTGGCATGGGCATTGATAAAAAGGACATCCGCAGGATCATCCATTTTGACCTGCCCAAATCCATGGAAAATTACAGCCAGGAAATCGGCCGGTCGGGAAGGGACGGCGAACCTGCCCTGTGCGAGGTTTTGGCCAATCGGGACACGATCCATGTGCTGGAAAATTTTATCTATGGCGATACGCCTGAAGAGACGGCCATACGACATCTGCTCGAGGCTATAAAGGAAAACAAAGGGTTTATCTGGGAAATTAAGGCTGTACGGTTGTCAAACGAACTGAACATCAGGCTACTGCCCCTTAAGACCCTCCTGGTTTATCTGGCCATGGAAAAGGTCATTCGTCCCAAGTTTTCTTATTTTGAGGAAATTGAATTTAAATTTGCGTCAACACCGGAAACCATTGCCGAACATTTCGACGGGGAGAGAAAGGTGTTTGTCGCAGTACTCATGGCGCACTGCCAAACTAAAAAGGTTTGGACCACCGTCGATATTCAGGCCATGATAAGCAGTTATGGCTGCGATCGGCAGCGGATCATCAGCGCCCTTGAGTATTTTGACGAGAAAGGATGGGTCGAACTGCAGGCCAGACAATCCGTGGATGTTTACGATATCCTGACCCAGGCTTTTGATCTTGACGACCTGACTTTCAGGATGCATGCGCTGTTTGAGCAAAAGGAGGCGCTCGAGATCCGGAGAATTCACGCCATGGCGGGTTTTTTTGAAAGCGATGGCTGCCTCAGTCGGCAATTGGCCGGGTACTTTGGCGAAGAACTCGACATTGAAAACTGTGGGCATTGCTCGTTTTGCACAAGCGGCCGGGCAATTCTGGAGCACACCGCAACCTTAAAGCCTTTATCGGATTATGACTATACACACGTTTCGGAAGCATTTCTTAAGGCCACCGGGGATGCGTTCAGTGAATTGAATTTGACAAAGTTTCTCTGCGGCATTTACACACCGGCATTTTCCAAATTAAAAATTAAAAGCCTGCCAAATTTCGGCATATTTGAACGATATCCCTTTTTGGAAGTTAAGGCATGGGTCGGGAAAAATGTTTGAACCAATGGACACATTGTATTGAATTTCAACCAAAACTGAACTATTACCACGACAACACATTAGATGAATGAGGGGTGTTGCCGTGCGGAAGCATTATTATGGATACAATATTGTCGCGTCCGGATTTCTGATACAGGCCGTATGTATCGGCGCCATGTTTACCTACGGTGTTTTTTTCAAGGTATTTCAAGAAGAGTTCGGATGGTCGCGGGCAGTCATTTCAGGCGCCTCCTCACTTAATTTTTTATTTTTGGGTGGTTTTGGGATCATCGTTGGTGTCTTGAACGATCGGATTGGCCCCAGAATCATCATGACGGTATCCGGGATTTTAATGGGCCTGGGGTACCTGCTTCTGTCGCGCCTGGAAGAACCGTGGCAGCTCTACCTTTTTTATGGAGGGTTGGTGGGTATCGGTCTGAGCACCCACGATGTCGTCACGCTCTCCACGGTGGCCCGCTGGTTCGACAAGCGGCGTGGCACAATGACCGGACTCGTCAAGGTGGGTACAGGTGCCGGGCAGTTTCTGATGCCACTGGTTGCCGCTGCCCTCATTGCCACCTATGGTTGGCGGAACGCATACGTGATGATCGGATCAGTAAGCCTGACATTGTTGGTTTTGCTGGCCCTGCCTTTGAAAAGAGACCCACAGGAAATGGGGCTGTTATCCGATAACAGCGGCAGTACTTCCCAGGATCTTTCCGGGAACCATATCCAAAGCCTGTCTTTGGGGGAAGCCCTGGGCACCCTGCAGTTCTGGATCATTTGTGTGGCCGAGTTCTCCGTTTTTTTCTGCCTGTTTTCCATTGTTGTGCATATCGTTCCCCACGCCCGTGACATGCGTATTCCAGCAACATCGGCCGCAGCATTGCTGTCTACCATCGGTGCCGTGAGCATGCTGGGAAGGATAACCATGGGGGCAACCATTGACAGGATCGGGGGCAAGCGGACTATGCTTTATTGCTTAGCTCTGCTCATCACAAGCCTGACGCTGCTGCTGATGGCTGGTAATATGTGGTTGATGTTTTTGTTTTCAATCATTTACGGATTCGCCCACGGGGGCCTTTTTACCGTTATTTCACCCATTGTCGCCGAACTGTTCGGAACCGGAGCCCATGGCGCCCTGTTCGGGCTTGTCTGGTTCAGCGGGGCTGTGGGCGGGTCCATCGGCCCCTGGTTGGCCGGTTTTGTTTTTGACAAGACAGACAGTTATCGGTTAGCTTTCATGATACTGCTCATGCTGGCGTTGATCGGCTTAGGGTTGGTAGCATGCCTGCGGCCGCTTAGCCGAACCAGACATAACCCTTGATTGGGATGTTGCTCTGACGAAGTTTATTTGCCCCGGAGAAGAGCATGAAAATCCTGGTGTGTTTCAAAGCCGCACCTAATGTCGAGATGCTTCTTGACGAAGATTGGGTCGTCGATAAAAAGCTGCTCATCGATACCAGTTTTGTAAGAAACGATCTGAGCGCCCATGATGAAAGTGCGCTGGAGATGGCCTTGCAGCTTTCAGATGCATCCCGTGATCTGGGCATGCATGTGGAGCTGAATGCCCTTACGGTGGATGGTCCCGGGGCAACCCCCATTTTAAAGACCCTGAGCGCCCTGCGGTTTGCAACGGCTGTGCGCATCGAACCTGGTGCGGATTTCCTTTTTCAACCCACGGCTGTGGCATCCATTATCAGCCAATACATCCGCCTGCATGCACCTCCGGATGTGGTGCTGTTTGGCAGCCAGAGCGACATTGGCGAGAATGCAAAAACGCCCCTCTTGACAGCGGAAATGCTGGGATGGCTCTGCATCACCCGGGCAACCCGCATCGTGCCGACCGATGAAGAGCATATGACCGTGACACACCAGGTGGATGACGGCCATGCCCGGGAGACGGTGCGCGTGCCCTGCGTGATCTCGGTGGGGGATGCGCCCTGCACCTATCTTAGAAAGCCTACCCTGAGAGACCGTCTGTCTTACGGTAAAAAGCCCATTGCGGTTCTGGCTGAAGAAGATTTTCAGCTGCCCGAGGAAACCGAAACCCTCATGGATCTGGAAATCCTGCGCCACGAAAGGGACGCAGCAATCATTGCAGGGGAAAGCCCTGCAGCCAAAGCAAAGGTGCTGTATGAGGACTACCTGAAACCTTTGCTGTCGAGACCATGAAAAGGAAGGTCATTCGTTGAAATTCAAGTGTATTCTCAATGGGTGCGCACCCAATGTCAAGGCCCGGGCCGAAGAGCTCAACAGCTTCATCGGCACCTATCTGGGCAATGCGGCCCTTACGGGCAGCACCATCCTTTTTTATGCAAACCAGGAGGATCGGCCCGCACTGCACGACCTTGTGCCCACAAAGAGCGTGGAACTCGTCCGTGTTGGCGGCTATCAGCCTGAGATCATACTGGATGCCCTTAAGTGCACTGAAGACAAAGAGGATACCTTCCTATACCTTTTTCCTTCCGGGGTTGTAGGTGCTGAACTGGCCGTGCGCTGGGCGTTTCGTAAAAATGGGTCTTCGCTGGTGCATGTGGAACAGATGACTTTGGAAAAAGGTGGCTTGATGGCCGTAAAGAAAGCCTATGCCGATCATGTGCGGGCCACTTTCCGTTTGGACCGGCAGCCCTTTTGCATTTCTCTGGCCAAAGGCAGTGTCGAAAGGGTGCCCATCACAGGCAGGGAGAACCTGCAGATTATTGAACATGACCTGTCAGGCTTGAATGGAGATGGTTTTGTCCGGGATACCCAATGGATTCCCGCGGAACAGGCCAGGGATCTCACGGGCGCAAAACTTCTCATCGTGGGCGGCCGGGGGCTTGAAACCAGGGAAAACATCCGGCAACTCAAAGAGATGGCCGGCGCCATGGGGGCTGAATTCGGAATCAGCCGTCCGGTGGCGTTGAATGCTTGGGAACCCATGCATCGGCTTATCGGTGTGTCCGGTACGATTGCCAGGCCGGAAATCTGTATTGCGGCAGGAATTTCAGGTGCGGCCGCCTTTTATGCGGGTATTGAAAAAAGCAAGCTTATCATCGCCATCAACACTGACCCGCAGGCCCGTATTGTCAAGGCTGCCGATGTGGCAATCATCGACGACTGCATGGCCGTGATGGACGAACTGACGAAAATTTTCATGTTTGACTGTACCGAGCAAGCATGAAAGAGAAGGTTTTTCATACACATTAGAAACACTTATTCCCACAGATGGTGTTTAATGCACACGGTTTTGGGTTGGGGAAAATGTTCATAAATGCAGCCTACTGTTTCTAATGAAAGGGAGCCGATGGACATTAAAGACTTCACCATGGATTTTTTTTCGTTGAAAGGCAGGAATGCCGTAGTAACCGGCGGCAACACCGGGCTGGGGCGTGCCTTTGCCCTGGCTCTGGCCAAGGCCGGCGCCAACCTGTTCATACCCAGCATCATAGAGGATGACGGCACGACCCGGGAGTTGATCGAAGCCGAGGGCGCAGGGTATGCTTTCATGGAGGCTGATATTGCGGCCCAAGGCACCCCCAAACAGATCATCGAAACCTGCGTGGATCAGATGGGTTCCATCGATATTCTGGTGAACAGTGCCGGCATCTCACTGCTGGCCGATGTCGAGGAATTCGGTCGGGCCCAATGGGACAAGATGGTGAGCATCAACCTTACGGCCGCCTTTGAGCTCAGTTTTGAAGCCACCAGGTTCATGATACCCCAGAGGAGCGGCAAGATCATTAATATATGCTCCCTTTTCTCGTATCTAGGCGGGAAGCTGTCACCGGCATACGCCGCCACCAAGCATGGCCTGGCGGGTTTCACCAAGGCCTATTGTGACGAACTCGCCCAATACAACATCCAGGTCAACGGGATCGCACCGGGCTATTATGCAACCGCCTTGACAGAGCGTACCCGGAGCGATCCGGAAATGAGCAAAATTGTCCTCGATCACATCCCGGCCAACCGCTGGGGCGACCCCATGGACCTCATGGGCGCCACCATTTTCCTGGCAAGCCGGGCTTCGGATTATGTCAACGGCCATCTGCTGCTGGTGGACGGCGGTTACCTGGTGCGCTAACCTTTTTTCAGGATTGGTTATGTTGTAGATGAAAAAGAAATATCTCATCGGTCTTGACGGCGGCACCCAGAGCACGAAAGTCGTTATTTTCGACCTTGAAGGGCATGTGGTCTGCCAGGGCAAGCAGCAGCTCAAACCCATGGTCATGCCCAGGGTTGGCGTGGCCGAGCATCCGGATGACGACCTGTGGGATTCCATCGTTGCCGCCAGCCACAAGGCTCTGGAAAGGTTTCCGGGGGACCCGGCATCCATCATCGGCATGGGGCTCTGCACCATCCGCTGCTGCCTTGCCTGCCTCAAGGAAGACGGCCGCCTGGCCTCGCCCATACTGAACTGGATGGACCTGCGCCTGGCCAGCCCCTATGCATTCGATGATCCGCAGGTCAGGTATGTGACCACCACCAGCGGGTATATCACCCATCGCTTTACAGGCCGTTTCAGGGATACCGCCGCCAACTATGAGGGCATGTGGCCCATCGACAAGGACTCCTGGCAGTGGAGCGACGATCCCCGTGTGCTGGAAACATTCAACATACCCCGTAAATTCCTTTTCGATCTCGTAAACCCCGGTTCCATACTGGGACATGTAAGCGATGAGGCCTCCCGACAGACCGGTATCCCGGCCGGCATTCCCGTGGTGGCCACGGCCAATGACAAGGCCGTGGAGGCTTTGGGAGCAGGTCTTTTATCGGACAGCACCGGGCTGGTGTCACTGGGGACCTACATCGGCGGTATGGTTTATGGCGAACGCCATATTGAAAATGCCCGCTGCTTTTTTACCAACATGGCATCCATCCCCGATTGTTATCTGTATGAAAGCGGCGGTATCCGGCAGGGTATGTGGACGGTGAGCTGGTTCAGGGACCTTTTTGGCAAAGAGCTGGCAGATGCGGCCCGCGACCGGGGCATATCGCCGGAGGAGGTGCTGAACCAAGAGGCTGCGAAGGTGCCGGCGGGCAGTGACGGGCTGATGACCATACCGGAATGGCTGGCCCCGCCGGACAAGCCATTTAAAAAGGGGGTAATGCTTGGCTTTCATGCCGGGCACACCCGGGCGCACATGTACCGTTCCATTCTGGAAGCCATTGTGCTGACCATGAAAAACCACATGGATGCCATGTGTGCTGAATTGGGAATCACGCTTGACAGGCTCATCGTATCAGGGGGCGGTTCCAGCGGCGATCTGTTTATGCAGATATTTGCGGATGTTTTTGGCGTGCCGGTTGTAAGAAACGCAGTCAACGGGGCTGCGGGCCTGGGTTCGGCAATTTGTGCGGCCATGGCTGCCGGTGTCTATGACACATTTTACGAAGCCATCGAAAAAATGGTCAGGGTTAAGGACACTTTTTACCCCCATGTTGAGAACACATCTATCTATACGGAGATGAACCAAATCGTCTATCAACAGATTACAAGCGCCACCGATGATATCCTGGAGAAGGCGCACCCAATCTTTACCACAAGGTTTAATATTCAAGATCCAGATAACAGGAGAAGTGACACATGACTTTGAACAGGGAAGAGATCGTTGAAAAACTGGCGGAGCTGGTCAATGAAGACCAGATCATTACCGATGCAGAGGTATTGAAAGAAAGCAGTGTTGACCGGTTCAGGCGGTTTGAAGCCTTTCACGGCGTTTACAGCCTGCCCAGCCCCGCGGCAGTGGTCAATGTATGCAGCACGGAAGAAGTGGCTGCCGTCCTGACGTTTGCCAATACCCACCATATCAATGTCGTCCCCAGAACCGGCCACACGGCCACGGAAGGCGGCCTGGAGACTATTCTGGAGAACACCATCGTTATTGACGGGTCGGCCATGAACAAGATCGTCAGCATCGACATTGAAAACATGCAGGCCACTGTGCAGTGCGGCGTTCCATTGCAGGTGCTTGACGACCAGTTGCGGGAGCAGGGGTATACCACGGGTCATTCACCCCAGTCGAAACCCATTGCCCAGTTGGGCGGGCTGGTGGCCACGCGCAGCATAGGCCAGTTTTCGACGCTGTACGGCGGCATCGAGGATATGGTGGTCGGCCTGGAGGCGATTTTTCCGGACGGCGGCATCACCCGCATCAAGAATGTGCCCAGACGGGCGGCCGGCCCTGATATTCGCCACGTGATTATCGGCAATGAGGGGGCCCTCTGCTTTATTACCGAAGTGACGGTAAAAATCTTCACGTATTTCCCGGACAACAACCGTTTTTTAGGCTACACCCTGGACAACATGAAAACCGGTTTTGAAATCCTGCGCAAGGTGATGGTCAACGGCTATCGACCGTCGGTGGCCCGGCTGTATGATGTTGAAGACGGGGCATATCACTTTTCTCATTTTGCGGACGGGAAATGCGTATTGATCTTTGTCGCCGAAGGGGCCAAACCCCTGGCGGATGCCACGGCCGGGGCCATCCAGGAGATCGTGGCGGAATACGACGAATGCCAACCCGTAGAAGCCAAACTGATCGAAAGGTGGTTTGCCAACCTCAACTGGGATCCTGTCAACCTGGCCGAGGAAAAGACCGAAATCATGGAAACCAAAAACATTTGCAACACCACCGAGATCTCCGGAAACTGGAGCATCATCAACCACATCTACGAAACGTGCATGCAAAGAGTGCGCGACGAGATTCATGACCTGACGCTCTTGGGCGGGCATTCATCCCACAGCTACCTCAACGGTACCAACCTCTATTTTGTGTACTTCTACAACGTGGTGGACTGCAAGCCGGAGGAGGAACTTACCAAGTATCATCTGCCCATCAAGAAAATCATTGTGGAAGAGACCATCAAGGCTGGCGGGTCCATGTGCCATCATCATGGCGTGGGCAAGCACAGGACCCATTGGATCGAGGACGAGTATGGGTCTTCCTACTATATCCTCAAAACCCTGAAAAAGGCCTTTGACCCGAACAATGTCATGAATCCGGGGACCATCATTCCCGTGGATGGCTGACCATTTATACCGGTTGTCATTATTATGTTCCGATTCCGCCAGCAATGTCATTCGGAACGTTTTTACGCCAAACACTATAAAGCTTGTTGGCTGCCCGTCATGCCCACAAAGGTGGGCATCCAGGGCTTTTAACTGGACCCCCGCCTTCGCGGGAGTGACAGGAGATTTTTTGCTTATATGTAGGACACAACACTAAGAGATCAATTCTGCCTTCATACGGACCACGACATGCCCCCAACCACCGCAGGATGGTCCCTGATCGAAACACCCGCTGGTGTTGAACATCACCTCGTTAGGGTCGCGGCCGTTCATGAGGTTTTCGAAAAAGGCGTTGATCAGTACGGTCAAATTCGGCATCAAGAAGGCACAAACGCGATCCGGGTTCTCCTTGGTGAGCAGATTGCCGGAATTGTCGAAGACCAGCCGTTGACCGACGACATGCCCGGAATGGCACCCCTTGGATTCGATGACTTCGGCCACCAGCCTGTATCTTGATGCCTCGATGGCATTGTGGAACAGGTTTTGGAATTTCGGGTTGCTTTCGATCGCGGACCAGTAGTGGTCTTCAAGATTCAACCGCCTCTTTATAATCTCTGCCAGTTGAACTCTATTTTTCATTAACCTCTAAAATATAACGAAAAATTCCTTTTATCGTCTTCAAAAGTATGTCAATAAAAGCAGTCGATGGCGGAAAAGGGCAGTGAAGAAAATGGGGTTCTGCTGCCGGATGCCCCCCCGCCCGGAACCGGCGATCTGACCCTGGCGGATTTTTGTACGCAGTTCGATCTGAATATGAAACAGGTTGTCAGGGAGTTGAAAAAGCAGGGGCTGACGGCTTCGGAAGCTCAGACCTTAAAGCAGATTGCCACGGACAATAACAGCAACCCAATCGATCTTTATGAGCGCATCAAGGGTATCGTTCAAAACAGATAAAACGGCTGCAAGGTTTTGCCCTGTCAGGAAAGCAATTCCCTGATATTCTATTCGTTTGTCTTTCCTGTAAGTTTTTCCGCTTTCTCCATTGCGATTAAAACATTCCGATGAAATAGATCGTAAGAAATGCCGGTGTTAAGGTGACCGAACATATCCCTATACCCATTTTCCGACAATCTACTTAAATTGGGCAAATAGAAAGACTCTCCCCATGCTTCAATTTTCTTCCGAAAATGACCGGTCATCTTTGTAGCTAAAGGAGATTTAACATGCTTTCCATTCCAAGGGCAGGCATCCTGACATATCTCACAATCCCCAACTCTATTCTCCATCGCTGCTTGAGCCTCTTTGGACAGTTCGTCAACCTGTAATTGATAGGACATACACTTTTTAACATTCAAAACATAGGATTGATCGAGAGCCGCCATGGGACAGGCTGTTTGACATTTATCACAATTGCGGCATCTGTCTGGCTCTTCAAGGGTGTTATGATCTAAATCGGCGTCAGTTATAATTCCTCCAAGAGCTAAAAACGTCCCAAACTTCTTTGATATAAGCAGAGAATGCTTGCCTTGCCATCCTATACCTGCTCGTATTGCAGCAAGTTTCAAGGGAATAACGGAGCCGCCTTCTATCGAACCATCACAAACTATGACTTGATACCCTTTCGTCTTTAGAAAATCTGAAATTGGCTCAAGTGGTTTTACCACATCAAGAAAAAACTCCGAAAGATACAGCCTGCTTGTGCGGCCATACCAGGGGTTGTCCCATTCAGGCATGGTTACACTGCCAATATAGATGCCAGCTACAATGATTGATTTTGCATTTGGCAATGTCAGTTTCGGATTTCGCCTTTGATGCTTATTTAATAAATATTTCGAAAATTCAGACGCACTTGCGAATCCGACAGCGTCAATTCCAGATAATTCGCTAACACGCTTTATTTCATCAGAAAGTGAATGTCTTACCATTGTTTTGCCTTTTAAACAGTCAAACAAGATTACGGATGCATAGAGAACAGTGGTGAAATACAGTATTATTATTCGTGGCTACCACACCATGAAATGATTCAATCCTTATATCTTGTGGTCGATGAAAAGAAGAAAAACTGCTCATGCCACTCCAGAAACTGGTCTGCCTGTTCACTTCCATAGTTTTTCAATTCATTGAGAATGCTGTCCAGGGATTTTTCACGGGGCGGCGTGCATCCGTAAACCCACCATAAATTGCAGCGAAGCGAATGACTGCCAATGACAGTGCAACGTAATGACGTTGGCTACGCCTTTCCAGCCAATAGAACTCCCTCTATGAACGGATCGATATCACCGTCCAGCACAGCATTGACATTGCCGATGTCCAGGCTGATGCGGTGGTCTTTCACCATCTGGTAGGGATGCAGTACATAGGACCGGATCTGGCTTCCCCAGGCGATTTCGTCCTTGTTGTCGTGCATCTCCTGCAGCTTTTTATCCTGTTTCTGTTTTTCAGCCTGGTAGATGCGCGCTTTGAGCACCTTCATGGCCATGTCTTTGTTGCGGTGCTGGGATTTTTCCTGCTGGCACTGGACGACGATTCCCGTGGGCATATGGGTGATGCGCACGGCGCTGCTGGTTTTGTTGACATGCTGCCCGCCTGCACCGCTGGCGCGGTAAACATCTATGCGCAGATCCTTTTCCTCGATGTCCACCTCGATGTTGGTATCCAGTTCGGGATAGACGAAGACGGACGCAAAGGAGGTGTGGCGTTTGCCGCTGGCATTGAAGGGCGATATACGCACCAGCCGGTGGACGCCGATTTCCGATTTCAGATAGCCAAAGGCATAGGTTCCGGCAGCGGTGAAGGTAACGCTTTTGATGCCGGCTTCGTCGCCCGGCTGATAGTCGATGATGCTGACCTTGAAGCCTTTGCGTTCCACCCAGCGGATGTACATCCTGAACAACATTTCCGCCCAGTCCTGGGCTTCGGTCCCGCCGGCCCCGGAATTGATGGAAACGATTGCGTCGTTGGCATCGTCATCACCGTCCAGCATGATGGTGAGCGAGAGGGCTTTTACATTTTTATCCAGCAGAAGGACATCGTTTTCGACTTCCTGGATCGTGGCCGCGTCCTCTTCCTCCATGGCCAGGTCCAGCATGATCTTGTTGTCTTCCAGCTGTGTGCACAGATTCTGATAGGAATCTATTTTATCCGTCAGGGCGGTGCGTTCCTTTAATATGGCGGTGTTTTTTTCAGGTGTGTCCCAGAAATCTTTCTGGGACATGATGCCTTCAATCTCCCTGAGCCTGTTTTTCTTGGCACCTATGTCAAAGATACCCTTTCAGATCTTCAAGTTTTTGTTCGAGATCTTTGAGGGTCTGTTTGAGTTCCAGTGACATGTTAATATCTCCTTTTCAAGTGGGATGAACCTCAACCACAAAGGCACAAAGAACACAAAGATATTTATTTGTGCAGCGTGTATTTATGATTGAAGATGCTTTTACGGCCAAACAATAGTGCTGTCAACCAGGAATAATCGACTATTTATTTCCTATTCCGGACACTTTTAGCTTCTATTTTCGTGATCGTTTTAGGCCAAGAATCCGGTAGGCAATCGTACCTACTGATATTACCACACAGATTAGGGAAAACCAATCCCCGAAACTTACGTAGAGGGTTGAAATTTGCATTAAGGGAAGTGCGGCCGTAACAGACGCTTTCTCGAAAATGGGCGTTATTGCGATAATCTTTCCTGTCGGGTCGATAAAACCGCTGATGCCGGTGTTAGCTGACCTGGCCAGGGCGCGCCTGTTTTCAACGGCCCGGAACACGGCCATGGAAAAATGCTGAAAAGGGGCGCTTGTCCTGCCGTACCAGGCGTCGTTGGTGATGTTGACCAGCAGATGGGCGCCATTGCGGGCGGCTTCCCGTGAAAGATAGGGGAAAATCAGTTCATAACAGATGAGCATGCCGATGCGGTGTTTTCCCCATTCCAGGTTGGCCCCCTTTTCACCGGCGGAAAAATCCCCCACCTGTACCACCAGTTTGTCTATAAATGGCAGCCATTTCTGGAGGGGCACATATTCACCAAAGGGTACCAGATGGGCTTTATCGTAGGTGCTGGATATTGTACCGGGGCCGGTTTTGAGCAGAAAAGCCCGGTTGCGGTATTCCACGCGGTCTGCCTCACGGATAAATCCTGGGCTGCTGATGATGTAATCTGCCTGGGTTGGCTGGATCCCTTTGAGCACCCGCCTGGTGAGGGGGGCATTGTGGCCGAAATAAAACGGCATGGCCGTCTCGGGCCAGACCACCAGGTGGGGGGCGGCCTGGGCTTCCTGCCGGGACAGTGCAATGTAGCGGTCGATGGTATCGATTTGAAACGCCGGGTCCCATTTCATCTGCTGTGCGATGTTGCCCTGAATAACGGAAACCCTTTTGGCCGGTGCGCCTGCCATGGCTTTTTCCACGCTGCCCATGCGCCATACGCCGTATCCCCATGCCAGTGCAAATATGATGGTGAAACAGGCCAGCGATGCAACGGCGTGCTTTTTGGAGAGAATCAGCCCGTTCCATGGCAGGCCGGACAGGGAAAGGCCCATGAGAAAAACAGCGCAGTTGCCCATGGCAACCAGCCAGGACACACCGTAAGCCCCTGTGGCATCGGCCATCTGAATAAGCGGCAGGATGCGGTACTGTGAGTATCCGAGCAGTTCCCACGGGAAACCCGTAAACAGGTGGGCCCGGGCATATTCGAGAGCAACCCAGAAAACAGGGGCGACAAGGAACAGCATTTTGGCATCCCTCAAGCCCCAGTTCACGGCCATGGCAAAACCGGCTATGAAAAGGGAGAGGTAGGCTGTAAAAAGAAAAAGAATGATGAGGCTCAGATAGAGCGGAAGCATGCCATAGGTTTTGAGGCAGGGAATGATCCAATAGATCAAAGTGGTAAAATGAATCATCCCGCAAAGATAGCCCAGGCGCAGACTGCCTAAAGGTGAGCAGTTGCGCAGGGACGCAAGCAGCGGGACTATTGCAAACCAGGCGATCAGGGAACTGCCCAGGTTTGGAAACGAGGCCGTGAGCAACAGGCCTGATAAAGCGGCGCCCGCATATTGTGCAACGGATATGTTCCGAATTCTTTCCACCCTGCTGAGATACAATCAAATGTCCCAATTATCAACAACCTATATAATTTCATTTTAGTACAAGGGGTCAAAGCTTGAATTGTGAATAATTAGCGTCTTAGGTCCTATGTGATGATAGCCATTATTCACAATTCAAGCTTTGACCCCATTTTTTGAATATGTATTAAATATTGACCTATTCTTTACAACAGGTTAAAATCACTTTTTAATTATGGGATGTGTTCACGACAGTAGTCAAAGTTGATTGGCGCCATCCATCGATGCAGATGGTTGTTTGCAATGGAAAAGGGGAATGCAAATGATTGCTTCAGATGAACAAATGGAACGATACCGTTTGACAGGCCGCATTGTCGATTTGCTGCAGCGTATGACAACGGAAGACCTGGCGGATTTGGTGAATGACCTTGAGAAAGATGTTTTTGCACGCATGAAAATGGACGGGGACCGCAAGGACCTGCGCATCAACTGCTTGATCAGCGTCGACTATTCGAATTCGGACCGCTTTTTCAAGGATTACATCCAAGACATCAGTCCCGGGGGTGTTTTCATCAAAACCAGGGAACCTTTTTCCATTGGTGAAGAGATTATATTGTCCTTGGCCCTGTCTAATGACGAGAATGCCCTCAGGATTCCGGCCGAGGTGGTAAGAATTTCAGAGGAGGGGATCGGCGTGAAATTCAAGATTCAAAGCCAGGTTCAGGAAGATATTATTAATTCATTTGTAGACGGGTTGAACGGCCGGAAATAACAACATATGATTGATAACGATAAACGCAGCAGGGCAGATATTGAATGGGAAAACCGTACCCTTTGCAGCGACGATAGCTGCATCGGCGTGATCGGCCCGGACGGCCTGTGTAAGGAGTGCGGCAAGCCGTTCGAAGGGGAATTTACGCCTGTTGAAGATAGCGGTGAATACATTGATACCGAAGACGAAACCCCGAATAATGAAGAGGACTATTCGGAGGAAGACCATGACAATGACGGGGACCTCGATTGGGAGAACCGTACCCTTTGCAGCGACGATAGCTGCATCGGCGTGATCGGCCCGGACGGCCGGTGCAAAGAGTGCGGCAAGCCCTTGAGCGAAACCCCGCAATAAGCGCAGGACAGGCTGGGCGGTGAAAGCGCTTTGTCTTGATATTTTTGGCCGTATCTGCGAATTGAAGCAATGGGAAAGGGACCCCAAAAAAGTAACCCTGGCAGATGGAGGATTGCGTGATGATCAGACTAGGCGCAGAACCGTCGAAGATGAGAGAAATCGAATTGGATGATGTCTTTATATCCAGACTTCAACTCCTGATCATCATGTCTAAGGCCTATTTGAGCGGATATCCCCTGGGAAGGCATCGGATTAAAAGCATTCTGGAAAATGCGAATCATGTCAAATTGGAAGCGGTCGGTCTGGAAGAAGATCTGGAATGGTTCAAGAAAGATATGGCGTTCAATGATACCCTGGGCTTCGACAGTGCTTTTTACCAGAGGGTAAAATTGCTATCAGTCATGGCCGAGGCCATCGCAAAAGGGTATGACCTTGAAAACCACAAGAAAGAGGCGCTGGAAAAGAACCTGAATGCGCTCTGCGAGTCCATCACCTTCAACAAACAGGTCAGCGACATGCAGTTTCTGAAAGTGGCATGAGGTAAATCATCATACCGAATGTGAAAATAGCTGTAATCGATGCAGATCCCATTGTCAGAGATTTTGTGGTTGGCACCCTGATGTACAGTGTCAACCGTGATGTGCTGCCGTTTGAGAACGGTCTGGATGCCTGGATGCACTTCGAAGATGACGGCGTGCCGGATATCATTGTGGCCGATGTCAACCTGGAAGACATCACCGGAACGGAGCTGCTGGATAAAGTCAAGGGCCTTAAACGGGATACGGTAGTGATTTTCTATTCAGACCTTCTGGAGAAGGAAGCAATGGTTAAAGAGGCCGGGGCGGATGCATTTCTGGCCAAACCGTTCGGTGTCACCGAGCTGTTCAGCCTTGTCCAACAGTTTGTCGTGGATGGCCGGTAAACCTACTGAATCACCACACACGTCTTGCCGTAAGTCTTACCAAGAAAGATCAACCTCAAGGTCAATATGCTTCATCTACAACAAGACGACCCTGCCATAGCGGCACTTCTTGAGCAGGAGCAGGAGCGTATCGAACATACCTTGAACCTGATCGCTGCAGAAAACCACTCTCCCTGTTCCATAATGGAAACGCTGGGATCGGTTTTCAATACCAAAACCATCGAAGGGTACCCTGGAAGACGCTATCACGCAGGGTGTGTGCATGCGGACGAAGTGGAGCGTCTGGCCATTTCACGCTGCCGGTCATTGTTTGGTGCCGAACATGTCAATGTCCAGCCCCACAGCGGCACATCGGCCAACCTGGCGGTCTATTTTTCGGTTTTGAATGTGGGCGACAGGGTTCTGTCCATGACGCTTTCCCATGGCGGACATCTGTCCCATGGCCACAAGGCCTCCATTGCAGGAAAGTGCTTTGACGTAAAAAATTACGGTGTTGAAAAGGAGAGCGGAAGGATTGATTACCAGGCGGTGGCTGACACGGCACAGTCGTTCAGACCGGCCATGCTCATTGCCGGTGCAAGCTCCTATCCCCGGGTCATCGATTATGAACGCATGGGCGAGATCGCCAGGTCGGTATCGGCCCACTTCCTGGTGGACATGGCGCATATCGGCGGCCTGGTTGCAGCCAATGTGATCCCCAGTCCGGTACCCCATGCCGATTTTGTCACCTTTACCTGTTACAAAACCATGATGGGCGGCAGGGGCGGTGTGATTTTGAGCCGGAAAAAATTTGCGGAAAAGATCGACAGGGCAGTCTTCCCGGGCTGCCAGGGAACCAGCCCCGTCAATGCCATCGCAGCCAAGGCGGTAATTTTCCAAATGGCAAGGATCCCGGCGTTTAGACAAGTGCAAGCACGGACGCTGGAAAACGCGGCCCATCTCGCTGATGCGCTGCAGAAAAAAGGGTTGCACATCATATCCGGGGGAACAGATACTCACCAGGTCCTGGTGGATGTGACCACAAGGGGGCTTGACGGCGGCAGGGCTGAAAAGGCCCTGGAATCCGCGGGTATTGTTCTCAACCAGAATGTTCTTCCCGGTGATGAAGGCGGAAAAGGTGCGGTCAGCGGGATCAGGATCGGCACAGCCGGGGTATCCACAAGGGGTATGGGGGTCAGGGAAATGGATATCATTGCAGATTGGCTGGACCGGATCATGGCCAATTACCGGGATGACAGGATTATCCAGACGGTAAAGGGTGAAGTGGAAGCATTATGCCGGAAATTTCCGGTGTATGCCGACCAAATGTAAGGCAACATCAATAAGACAACTGGATTTTGTTCGGACTGGAAGCGTTTATTAACACTATTCACATCAACAGCAAAGGACAAGCAGAATGGACATAGACTTGAAACTCGACGGTAATAACCTGTACAGAGAAGAATCTTTTACAGATATGAAAACAGGGGCGGTAAGGAGACTTACACCTGTTAAATCAGACGGCTCGGAAGATGAGAGCCGTGAGGCGATTTTCATTGCCCAGACCCAGTTGATGTCACCGGAGGGCGCATTGCCTGTGAGTACCATGCTCGAGGCCAAGACCCTGGACGAAGCGATCCAGGTATTCCCCGAGGCGGTCAACAAAGAAGTGACGCGGATTGTCGAAATAGCCCAAAAAGCCAAACAAGAGGACTCCTCGCGCATTATAGTCCCGGGTCAGGGATAAACACCAAGTTGTATAAACAATAAAAGAACCCCCCGGTTGTTTTACAGCCGGGGGGTTCTTTTTTTTGTTCTTGACATGCGCTCGGAAAATAATTTAAATTCATCAATCGAATGGCGCTCAAGAAAATTGATGGGAGGATGATATGTACGAAGATCTAAAAGGAAAAACAGCCCTGGTCTCCGGCGCCGGCAAGAAATCCGGCATCGGATACGCCATTGCACGCAAACTGGCTGAATCGGGCTGCAATATTATTGTGGCCGATCTCGGCGAAACAGGGGGTGACGACCAGCAGGTCAGAACCGGCACAACGGCTGAAATGGAGACCATTGTTCAGGAACTGGCGGTTGAATTCGGGATTCGGTCTTTGGCTATCAGCGTGGATGTGGCCGACAAGGGGTCAGTTGACAAAATGGCCGCAGCTGTCGGTGAGGAATTCGATGCCTTGCATATACTTTGCAATAATGCCGGTGCTTCCTTTGGCGTTCCCAACACCGTCCAGAACTACGATGAAGAGGCATGGATGAAAACCATCGACATCAATCTCCACGGGGTCTTCCGGGTGTCACGCGCTGTGCTGCCGATGATGGTGGAAAAGGGCGGTGTGATTGTCAACACGGCTTCCAGGGCCGGCAAGGTGCCGCCGTTGTTCAATGGCGCGTATGCCGTGGCCAAGGCGGGTGTCATCATGCTTACCAAGGTCATGGCCTTGGAGTTGGCCGGGAACAACATCCGGGTGAATGCCATCTGCCCCGGTCAGATAATGACCGACCTGGAGAAGTGGCGTTTCGGCCTGGAGGCCCAGTTCTTCGACAGCACCGTGGAGGAGAGGGAGGCCGAAATGTGCCAAACCATTCCGCTCAACCGGATTGGAAAACCCGAAGAAGTCGGGGATCTGGTGGCTTTTCTGGCATCGAATGCCTCGTCCTACCTGACAGGTCAGGCAGTCAACATTACCGGTGGGCAGTTGATGGAACTATAATAAATTTTACGCCGTAAGCGGAGTAAGATTCACTATTAATAGGCTAAAAAGAATAAGGGAGAGATCATATGAGTACTGTAACGGGCGGCCAACTTGCCGCAGAAGCATTAATCGAACGCAATGTGGAATATGTATTTACCCTGAGCGGCGGGCATATCACCCCGATCTATCAATATCTGGAGGAAAGCGAGATCACGCTTTTCGATACCCGTCATGAGCAGGCAGCCGCCTTCATGGCCGAGGCATGGGGGAAGCTCACCCGCAAGCCCGGCATTGCCATGGTGACCGCCGGACCGGGTTTCACCAATGCCCTGACCGGTGTGGCCAGCGCCTATTTCTCAAACACCCCTATGGTTATCATAGCCGGGTGCGTGGGACTGGAACACAAGGAGAAACTGGACCTCCAGGACATGGACCAGGAGCCGGTAATCCGGCCCATGGTGAAAAAAACCCTGGTGTGCCAGAAAACGGAACGGGTGCCGGAATTTTTCGATCAGGCTTTCCGCTATGCCACCAGCGGCAGGCCGGGGCCGGTCTACCTCGAGATTCCGGTGGATGTTCTCAACGGGACGGTTGAACGCAACAGTGTTAAAAAGCTGGGTACCCAGGTGACATCCCGAACCACCGATCCGGGCAAGGCAGGGGAAATGCTGTCCATGATGGTATCCGCGAAAAACCCGGTGGTGATCGCAGGGACCGGCGTTTGGCAGTCCCAGGCGGAAGAGGAACTGGTGAAATTCATCGAAAGCACGGGCATGCCGGTGTTTACTTCCCTGTCAGGGAGGGGCACCATAGCGGACAACCACCCCTTATGCTTCGAGGGGGCCCTGGCCATCCGTCCCGGAGGTGCTTTTGCCGCCTACCTGGAAACCGATCTGGTGATCATTTTGGGGACGAGGATTTGCCTCTATTACATGTTTGGGGATGTGTTCAACCCGGCCGCCAAAAAAATCCAGGTGGACATCTGTGCCGAGGAGATCGGCCGCAACACGACCGTTGACCTGCCAGTGGTGAGCGACGTCAAAGCACTGCTCGAAGATTTGAACCGGAAGATCGATGAAGACGGCCTGTCGGCAACTTTTCAGGAACGGTTTTCAGCATGGATCGAAAAGCTTGAGACGGCGGATAAAGACGGCAAAACGCCGGCCGAGGCGGACTGGAACAGTGACAATGAGCCCATCCACCAATTGCGACTTGCCAGGGAGATCAATGAATTCATGGATCGGCCGGACGATATTGTCGTGGCCGACGGAGGTGACACCACCACCTGGATGGGTATGACCCGCACCATGACACAGGCCGGTCATTACCTGGATTACGGCATATACGGTAGCCTGGGCGTCGGTCTTCCTTATGCCAATGCAGCCAAATTGCGCTACCCGGAAAAAAGGGTGCTGCTGATTTCCGGTGACGGGTCTTTTGGCTTCAATTTTATGGAAGTGGAAAACGCCATCCGTAAAAATATCCCCCTGGTCATCGTGATCTGCAATGACCTCGGATGGGGCATGATCCGGCATAGCCAGGAAATCCGCATCGGCCATGCCATCAAGGCCGGCACTTTCATCGGCCAGGTCAACTATCACCTGCTGGTGGAGGCTCTGGGCGGGGTGGGCATGCTGGTGGAGAAACCAGGGGATATCCGTCCGGCGTTGGAAAAAGCCTTTGCCTCGGGCAAGACCGCCTGCATCAATGTCATGGCGGACCCGACAACCGTCAGCCCGGGTAGTATGGCACTGGCGAATGTAGGGGCGTATAAGGCATGATAGTATATTAGGTGATGAGGATTCAAGGGTCGGGGAGTATTTGCTAAAACCCTTGTCATTCCCGCGTGCCTGCCCCCTCGAAGGAGGGAGGCGGGACACGCAGTGAAGCGTCAGAGCTATCCAGAAAGCGATTAGCTAAAGGCCTGGATCCCTGCCTACGCAGGGATGACGATTAAAATACCCCGCCCCTTCACATAATTAATACCGACAACTGACATGATTCAAGAATAAGGGGTACTTATGGATGCTGCAGCGATCGACCAGGTGAGACTCAATTTCAATCCCCAGGGACTCATGATTATCAATGGCGCCATCGGCCTTATGATGCTCGGTGTCTCCCTGGATTTGGAACTGGAGGATTTCAAGCGGATCATCAAGGCGCCCAAAGCACCGGCCATCGGCCTGGCAGCCCAATTCCTGCTGCTGCCGGCCTTGACCTTTGCGCTGATCCTGATTCTGAAATCCATTCCGTCCACGGCACTGGTCCCTTCCATGGCCCTGGGCATGATCTTGGTGGCCGCCTGCCCTGGCGGGAATCTGTCCAACATCATCACCTACCTGGCCAAGGGCAATTGTGCGATTTCAATCAGCATGACTGCCATATCGACCGTGGTGGCCATTTTCATGACGCCCCTCAACCTGTCTCTGTGGGGGAGCCTGAACAGTGATACAGCCGCCATATTGCGCGAGGTTCAGTTGAGCCCCATGGATGTGTTTGTCACGGTATTCGTGATCCTGGGTATCCCCCTGATTCTGGGGCAAGTTCTGAAGCGGATTTTCCCCAATCTGGCGGACAGGGTGCGCAAGCCCTTCAAAATATTTTCCCTGGTGTTTTTCATCATTATCGTGGCCGGCGCGCTGGCAGCCAACTGGCGCTTTTTTATCGATTACGTGGGGCTGGTGATTTTTGCGGTTTTTCTGCACAATGCCCTGGCCTTGAACCTGGGGTACTGGTCCGGCCGTGCTGCAAAGCTTCCCGAACGGGACTGCCGGGCCACCTGTATCGAGGTCGGCATCCAGAACTCCGCCCTCGGTCTGGTGCTGGTGTTTAATTTTTTCGACGGCCTGGGCGGCATGGCCATCCTGGTGGCCTGGTGGGGCGTCTGGCACATCCTCTCCGGCCTGACCACGGCCTTCATTTTTACGAGGCGCAAACTGCCGGAAGAGGAAGGCCTCGAGACGGCATAATACCAGAGGACGGATCTCCAGAGGTCAGAGCCACAGAAGACGGAGGACGGAGTGCCAGAGGTCAGACTGCCAGAGGTCAGAAGACGATGCAGGGCTGAAGCCCTGACCTACAAGCCCATTCCTCGACTCAACCATGTAGCGCAGGGATTTATCCCTGCTGGGGCAGGATGCATTACATCAATTGCCCCCAGGATCGAACATCCAGAAAAGCAGGGTGTCAGATATTAGAAATACTTTAATTAAAAGTGAAAATACACATTAGAAACATTAAATAGTAGTAATGGTATTGACATTCTCAAACTTGATAAGGTGGTTCTGCTGTCAGGCTGAACTGATTGTTTCTAATGTAGGGCATGAAAATTTATGGGACTAAAGGAACGAAAAGCCAGGGAAAAGCAGGCCAGGCGACGGCAGATCATCGATGCTGCCCGATCTCTGTTGTTTGAAAAGGGCCTTCAGGCAACCTCCATCAATCAGATTGCCAAACGAGCCGAACTGGCGGTGGGTACCATTTATTTTTATTATGCGAGCAAGGAGGAACTGTTTGCGGAGCTTCAGGAGGAGGGCCTGCAGCTTTTGATGGAAAAAGTTCGCCAGGCCACATCGACTGTTGATGATCCCAAGGAACGGCTCAGGGCAATGGCTATGGCCTATTATGACTTCAGCCAGGATCACAAGGATTATTTCGACATCATCAGTTACTTTCTGTCGTCTCCTAATATCTTGTTAAGCGCGGATCTTAAACAGCGCGTGGATCAGCGAATGGAAAAGATATTGGAGATCATAAACGCAACATTTGCCCGGGGTCTTGACGCGGGAACCTTTGGGGAGTATGCCCAGGAAAGCCGCGGTGTTTTAGTGCTGGCTGCGTTTCATGGGTTGATGCAGTTTCGCAAGTTTGAAACAACGGTTTTCAAGGGGGTTTCTCACAGAGACCTTTACAGCAGTGCCGTGGGGCAACTGTTGGATGGGTTGGCGCAAACGTCAAGTTAGGAGGCCATCGTATGGGAACGATAAAAGTTGACATGTGCGACGGGGTAGCGGTTCTGGAGTTGAACAATGGCGTAACCAATGCGATCAGCCCGGGGCTGGCTGCTGATCTTGCGCAGGCATTGAAAGATGCTTTATTGTCGGCCAGGGGGGTTGTGCTCTGCGGCAATGAAAAGTTTTTCAGTATGGGATTCAACCTGCCGGAACTGATCGATCTGGATCGTGAAGGGATACGGGATTTTATATTTGGATTCAACGCAGCCATTCACGATTTATATGTAATCCCGCTGCCCACGGCCGTGGCCATAGAGGGCCACGCCATTGCCGGCGGGACCATATTGGGGCTTGCCGCTGATTTTCGCATTGCCGCCGCCGGCAAAAAACTCCTGGGCCTGAACGAGATCAAGCTGGGGCTTCCGGTGCCTTACCTGGCCCTGATGATGCTAAGTCAGAAGGTGAGCCATCCGACGGTTTTGGAAATCCTTTACCACGGCGAATTCGTAAAAGCGGAAAAGGCTTTTGATATGGGGCTGGTGGATGAGCTTGTGGCGCCGGGCAGTGCCAGGGAGCGGGCCGTTGATCGCATCAAGACTATTGCCGGATACCCAAAAGGGGCATTTGCGTTGATGAAGGAGACGCAGGTGGCGACCATAAAAGGCAAATATGCAGAAAATCATGCAGAACAGCATGAACGGTTCCTGGACTGCTGGTTCAGCAAGGAGACGCGGGGGTTGTTGCAAGCGGCGGCCGCTAAATTCAAAAAAGGCGAATAACCAATATCCAATAACGAATCATCAATGCCCAAGTTATGTTAATCGGCATTCGGCAAAAAAAGCAGGGATAAATCCCTGCGCTACAAAGCGGTTAGCCTAAAGCAATGTAGTCCAGGGCTTCAGCCCTGCTGAAACTTGGTAATTGGACATTGGATATTGATTATTGGATATTTAATTCCGGTTCATCCGGTTTGGGAATACCTATAACTGCAGTGGAGGGGAATATGGCAGATCATTTATTCAAGAACATCATCTATGAAAAGGACGACGCAACCGGCATCGTGCAGATCACACTGAACCGGCCGGAAATCAAGAATGCGCTGAGCATGCTGGTTTTGCTGGAATGGGGCGATGCTGTGGATATGGCGGAACAGGACGAGACGGTCAAAGGTGTGATCATCACCGGTGCCCGGCATCCTGAAGAGGACGACCCGACCCGGGAGGCATTCAGCAGCGGTGGCTACTTCGACTTTTCGGAGCTGGAAGCATTGGACGAGGAGACCAAGAACCGCATCGATTTTCAGGACATTGCCTTGAAAAAATTGTGTCTGAAGATGTGGCAGCTTTACAAACCCGTCATCGTGGCCATGAACGGGCTCGCCATCGGCGGCGGTTTCACCATCCCGTTGGCCTGTGCCGACCTGATTTATGCCTCTGAACACGCGTGGGCCAGGCTTCCCTTTGTCCGTCTGGGGATCGCCCCGGAACTCTCTTCGAGCTATCTGCTTCCCCGGATGGTTGGCTTTCAGAAGGCCAAAGAGATCATGTTTTTCGGGGAGAAACTGAGTGCGCAGGAAATGTACGACATGGGTGTTGTCAACCGTGTTCTGCCCCACGCGGAACTGCTGCCTTTTGTCCGGGAGCAGATGCTGAAACTTGTACCCCCTGGCGGTGCCTGGAAGTCAGTGCGCCAGACCAAGATGATCCTGCATCAGCCGTTGATAGAAGCAGTCACCCAGGCTTTGGACCGTGAGAACGTGGTATTGAACGAGCTTTTCGGCGGGGCTGATTTTCAGGAAGCATTGACCGCCCGTCTGGAAAAACGGGATCCAGTGTTTAAAGGTGAATAAGGGTCAAAGGTTATCGCTGGTTCTCGGTAGCCGCGATTATCTGTGATGCGGTGGTGTTCAATGGCAATGCGAACTATTGAGTACCAATGGATGTTTCATGCTGGATTGTACGTGCAGAAGTATGAAAATTTATGAAAATCTTAGCCGTATTTTTTCATCAGTTTATCATGTCGTCCAGGGCCGTCTTGCCATACCAGCGGCCGGCGGCCATAACACCCATAATGCTTCTTACGTTGGCCACATCTTCAAGGGGATTATTTTCTACCAGGATTAGATCCGCCCTGTTGCCGATATCGATGGTTCCAAAATTCCCCTGGCCATTCATTTTCTCAACCACCAAACCGGCATTGACAGTGCCTGTTTTAAGGGCTTCAAAGGGTGTGTATCCATTTTCAACCAGGATACGCAACTCTTCATGAACTGAATATCCTGGGACAATGCCCATTCCACCTGTGCCGGAATCTGTTCCCAGCACAAGAAAAACGTTGGATGCTTTTAGATAGGACAAGATCAGTAGATCCAATTTGTGTTTGAATGGAGCGAAATCCTCCCCTCCTTTGAATTGCACTTGATGCTTTTCCCGCCCCTGATTGAAAATGGTATGGTAGTGTTTGGGTAAAAATATATTTTCCGGTTTCATGATGAATCCATCCGGATTAAACAATTTATCGAGGATGACTTCATCTAAAAACAGGGTCGTGCAAACAGGGACGTCAGCAGTTTTCACCTTTGTGGCAATGATTGAAAGAGAACTTCCTATTTTGTCATTCAATTCTTCAGCGTCAAGATCCTGATACAGCTGTTTATATTGCTTGTAGGCCATTGCGGCGAAATAGGACATCCATTTTCGGCCTGCTATTTTCTTCCTTTTGTCATAATAAAAGAGGCCCCAGGCCAATTCTTCAATATGCGCTATCTCGTTCATGCCTCCCGACAATGTTTCATCCAGGCCGATTTGCATGGGTATGTGTCCGGCTGTGTGCATGCCCCCCTGTTTGGCGGTTGCCATTGCCATCTGAAAGTCTTCCATTGACAGATAGGAGTATAGCTTGATGAAATCAAAATCCGCTTCAGCTTGTTCAAGGACCCTTTTTTGCGGGTTATCGACCGGCCCGTACAATATGGGGCCGCATGCATAAATGAAGGGTCCGATAAGTTCTCCTTTTGAAATTTTGTCTCTCCAGCGAAGGGCATGCTTTTGGTCCCCTCCTTGCGGGCCAAAACACCTGATGGTGGTAACACCATTGGCAAGGTACAGCTTGAGCGGCGAGACCGGCCAGGTATTCCAATTATCGTAGGTGTGGATATGCATGTCGGCCAGGCCGGGCATGAGATATCTGCCGTTTCCGTCGATCACTTTAGCATTTTCCGGGATATCATTTATTTCCGATGGACCGATAGCGATGATTCTGTCCCCTTGGACGATAACGGTACGATTCGGTAGAGCCTTGTCATCTGTCATGGGAACCAGGTTCACGTTATGAAAAATAACAAGTTCATCATCCTCCTTACCAGGGGGGAGGAGGTCGCTTTTGGTGTTCGAACAGGCCAGAATTAATAATATGGGCAGGAGGCCTACTATGAAGGTCTTGATTTGCATGGGCGCTCCTTAAAATTGATCGCAAAAGAGGAAGCTGCAAAAGGACATCCCTACATAGTATGTTTATGTTTTCATGTCAATTTATGTGACACTAATGGCAATATGAAAAAAAGTATTTGGGGATAGGAACTTTGGTATATCGTTTAGGAGCGACGTAGTCGCATTTCATAAAAACGTGGAACACGATTTTATTTCTTGACACTTAACTGGGATCCTAGTATCCAATGATCCAAGTATCCAACAAGAGGAGTGCCCGAGGATCATGTCCCCGATTACAACGCAAAACAACTGGAGCCTGCGCAAGGAAATTTTTGATTACCTGGTGGGCCGGATCGAGAACGGCCAGCTGAAACCCGGTTCGCTCATAAACGTGAAACGGTTAACGGAGGAGTTGAATGTCAGCCGCACACCGCTGCGCGAGGCGCTTGCCCAGATGGAGGTTCAGGGCCTGGTCACCATCATGCCGCAGCGGGGCGTCTTGATAAACATTCTCACCTATGACGACCTGTTGGATCTTTTCGAAATTATCGGTGCCCTCGAGTCCCAGGTGATCACAACCGTGTTCGACCGGATCAGCAAGGCCACGATCGATGCCATGGAACGCTGTAACCGCAAAATGCTCAAAGCTGTCGAGAAAGGCCAAAACCGGGAATTTCACGAGACAAATATTCAGTTGCATAAAATTTTTTTAGATCTCTCCACTAACCAGGAATTGACCCAGTATGTGGGCAATTTAAAACTGAGGCTTTTCGGTTTCGCACTGAAGAGCTACCAGGACCGGTTCAAGCGCGCCATCGTGGAGGAGCACGACGTTTTTATAAACCTTTTGCGAACCGGAGAGGGAAAGGCTGCATCCGACTACCTTAAGGATGTACACTGGAAATTCAACTATCCGGATAACTTTATCCGGCCCGATACGGTTAACAACATTTAGGTAGCAGCACGTTTGGAAGTATTAATGCAGTAAAAAAATTATAACCGTTTTAAATCACCATCACAATAGGAGGAAAATCATGGGTAAGATGAAAATGACAACCGAAGAAGCTTTTATTAAAGTCCTGCAGATGCATGGCGTCGACAACGCGTTTGGTATTATTGGTTCGGCGTTGATGCCGGTTACCGACCTGTTTCCCGCAGCAGGGATCACCTTCTGGGATTGCGGCCATGAAAACAGCGGTGGTATGATGGCTGACGGGTTCACCCGCGCTTCCGGTAAAATGAGTATGCTGATTGGCCAGAACGGCCCCGGGATCGCCAATTTCGTTACGCCGGTAAAGGTCGCCTATTGGAACCACACGCCGCTTCTGCTGATAACGGCCCAGGCCGCCAACATGACCATGGGGCAGGGCGGTTTCCAGGAAGTTCCCCAGATGGCCATGTTTGAAGATATTGTTGCCTATCAGGAAGAAGTACGCCACCCTGCCCGCATGGCCGAGGTCCTCAACCGCGTCATCATGCGGGCCAAGCGCGCTTCTGCGCCGGCCCAGATTAATATACCCCGCGATTTCTGGACCGATGTTGTTGAGATCGACCTGCCTCCGATTATCGAATTCGAGCGTCCGGCAGGCGGCGAGGATGCCATTGCCCAGGCAGCCGAACTTTTGTCCAATGCCAAATTTCCTGTCATCCTGAACGGCGGCGGTGTCGTGCTCGGCAATGCCATCGAATCAACCAAAGCGTTGGCTGAACGCCTGGACGCCCCGGTCTGCTGCAACTATCAGCATAATGACGCTTTCCCGGGAAGCCATCCGCTGTTTGCAGGCCCCCTGGGTTACAATGGTTCAAAAGCCGGGATGAACATTATTGCCAAGGCTGATGTGGTTCTGGCCCTGGGCAACCGCTTGAATCCTTTTTCAACCCTGCCCAGTTACGGCATCATCGATTACTGGCCGCACGACGCGAAGATTATTCAGGTGGATATCAATCCCGACCGCATCGGTCTTACCAAACCCATTAGTGTGGGAATAGTAGGAGATTCCAAGAAAGTGGCCGATGCCCTTTTGAGCCAGCTCTCTTCCACAGCTGGTGATACGGGCCGAGAAGAGCGCAAGGCCTTTGTCCAAAAAGCCAAAGCAGACTGGGACAAGGAACTGGCCACCATGGATCATGAACAGGACGATGAGGGCACCACCTGGAACGAACGCTGCCAGAAGCGTGAACCTGAAAAAATTACGGCCCGCATGGCCTGGCGCGCCATCAAGGCCGCCCTTCCCAAGGAAGCGATCATTTCTTCGGACATCGGCAACAACTGCGCCATCGGCAATGCCTATCCGGATTTTGAAGAGGGACGCAAATACCTGGCACCGGGTATGTTCGGATCCTGCGGTTATGGGTTTCCGGCTATCTTGGGGGCAAAAATTGCAAAACCCGAAGTCCCGGTGGTCGGTTTTGCCGGCGATGGGGCCTTTGGCATCTCCATGAACGAAATGACGGCCTGCGGGCGCGACGAGTGGCCTGCCATCACCATGGTTATTTTCCGCAACTACCAGTGGGGAGCCGAGAAACGGAACACCACCCTCTGGTATCACGATAATTTTGTCGGGACTGAATTGAATACCAACGTTTCCTACGCCGATATAGCCAAGGCCTGTGGGGTGGACGGTGTTCAGGTAATGACCCCGGACGAGTTGACCGAACAACTGAACGCTGCCGTCAAGGCCCAGATGGAAGAAGGAAAAACCACTTTCATCGAAGTTTTGACCAACCAGGAACTGGGCGAACCGTTCCGCCGCGATGCCATGACCACACCGGTCTCCGTTGCAGGGATTGACAAGGCTGACATGCGGCAGCAAAAAGTACTATAGGAAGGCATCGGCCCTTTTTTGTAAAAATTGAAACGCTCAGTTTGGGGGGTATGGTCATTGAAGTCAGTGACCATACCCTCTGGATCCCGTCCGTAAGACCACAAGATACATCCTAAAGGGCATGAAAATTTATGGAGATGGAAACATGATTGAATTGAAAAATATCCCCTCGGCAAAAGAAGATCTGGATCGTTACGAAGTAGAAAACAATTTTCAGTCCTGGTCATATCAGCCCCAACAGTCGCCGCCCCGGGTGATTTCCGCCAAAGGTGTTCGGTTCACCACGGAGGACGGCAGGGAACGGCTGGACTTCAGTTCCTGCTTTGTCAGCCACAACATCGGACACCAGGACCCCCGCGTGGTGGAGGCCATCTGCAACCAGGCCCGCACGTTGACGTCCTTTGCCCCCAGCATGTCCACCGAGCCCAGGGCGCTGCTTACGAAAATGCTCGCCGAAATTTCCCCCGGAGATCTTTCCCGGTCCTTTATTTCCCTGGGGGGCGCAGAGGCCAACGAGGCCGCTATCAAGATCGCCCACCAGTATTCAGGCCGCCGGAAAATCATCACCCGTTTCAGAACCTATCACGGCGGAACTACCAGCCCCATGACGCTGTCTGCCGGCGACTCCCGGAGTTGGGCGCAGGTGCCCGGGGGCACGGATCAAATCCGGGTTCCGCAACCCTACTGCTATCGGTGCATGTTCGGCCGCACCTACCCGTCGTGCGACCTGCAGTGCGTGAAATATGTGGATGAGGTGATCGAACTCGAAGGCGGCGGTGACAACGTGGCTGCCATCATCTTCGAACCCGTCACCGGCGCCAACGGCATCATTGTACCGCCCGAGGATTATTTCCCGGAATTGCGCCGGGTCTGTGACAAGTGGGGGGTCCTCATGATTGCCGACGAAGTCATGACCGGCTTCGGCCGGACCGGCAAATGGTTTGCCATGGATCATTGGGATGTGGTACCTGACATCATGACCATGGCCAAGGGCATGACCTGTGGGTATCTTCCGCTGGGGGCCACCGTGGTTCGCAAACACATCGGCGACCATTTTAAAAACCATTTTTTCAGCCACGGCGCCACGTATGCCGGCCATGCCCTTGGGTGTGCCGCCGCTCTTTCGGTGATTCCCATCTATGAAGAGGACGGCCTCGTGGAGAAATCCGCGGAATTGGGTGATTACCTGCTGGAGAAAGCCATGACGCTGAAGGAGAAGCATCCCAGTGTGGGCGATGTACGGGGATTGGGGCTTTTCGTGGGATTGGAGCTGGTGAAGAACAAGGAGACCCGCGAACCCCTGACGCCCGTTAACGCCAAGATTCTGCCGGGCAGCAACCCTAAACTCGAAGTCGCTAAAAAGCTGGGCGAAATGGGAATGATGGCCATGGCGGCCAACCCGGTCAATGTCATTGCTCTGGCGCCACCTTTGATCATCACCAAAGATGAAATAGACGAAGGTATAGCCATCATGGACAAGGCTCTGGAGGCGGCGGATGCCTACACCGCCTAAACTTACCGTACTTGTGATTAATTCGGGGAGTTCCTCGGTTAAATTCACGCTCTTCGGGATCGAGGATGAAGCGGTTCTGTCAAGGGGGGGTGTGGAGCGGATCGGCCTGGACGGCACCCGAATCGCCTACACCTCCCACGACGGAAAAAAAAGCACCAGGCCTGTTGCCGTGAGAGATGCCCGTGAGGCGGTGGCCTGCATCGTAGAATGTCTTGTTGACGAAGATCATGGTGTGCTCAAGAGCAGAAGGGACGTTGCCGCTGTCGGCCACCGGGTGGTGCACGGTGGGGAGAAGATCAGTGCATCAGTGGTTATCGACGATCAGGTGAAGAAGATCATCCAGGAATATGTCCCTTTAGCTCCGCTGCACAACCCGCCGAATCTGGCGGGCATAGAAGCGTGTGAAGAGAGTTTTCACGAAAGCCCCCAGGTGGCTGTTTTCGACACAGCCTTCCATGCCACCCTGCCTGAGAAAGCATTCCTCTACGGCCTTCCGTATGAATTTTACACGGAGGGAAAAATTCGCCGCTACGGCTTCCATGGAACCAGCCATTGCTATGTGAGCCAGGAGGCCGCCCGATATCTGGGCAGGCCTTTGGAAGATCTCAAAATGATTACCTGCCATCTGGGTAATGGCAGCAGCATTACGGCGGTGGACGGCGGCAAGAGCGTAGACACCAGCATGGGCTTGACCCCCCTGGAGGGAACCATCATGGGGACGCGTTGCGGCACCATCGACCCGGCCATTGTCATGCTTCTGATGCAGCACAAGGGCCTGACCGTGGACCAGGTCAATATACTGCTCAATAAAAAGAGCGGCTTTCTGGGCATGGCCGGTATCGGCAGCAGTGATGTCCGGGATGTACTGGCGGCCATGGAAAAGGGGCAGGCAAGGCCTGCGGCGGCTGTTCGCGTATTTGTCCATCAGATCAGGAAGTATTTAGGCGCCTATACGGCTGTTATGAACGGTCTTGATGCCGTTGTATTCACGGGCGGCGTGGGTGAGAATGCAGCCGTGATCAGGGAGATGGTGTGCAATGGGGAAGGGGGACTGGAAATATTCGGCATCCGGCTGGATCCGGAGAAAAATGCTTCGGCCGGTCAGATGGCACGGGAGATTCAAGCCGGCGGCGGCCCGGTCGCCATCCTGGTGATCCCCACGGACGAGGAAAAGGAGATTGCCCGTCAGACAGTGGCGGTTCTGGGTTTGTCTGCATAGGAATTCCTTAACTTTAGTCACTTTGTATCAGGAAATAAACACTCCCTTTCACCCCACCCGGCCGTGTTTGCCCGTGAGCTCCTGGATAATGCCGATCAACTGGCAGCCAGTACCTACATGCGTACATTTCGGGAGCCCGGCATCGAGGCTATTCTTTCCGAAAACGAGTATGCGCTGCTTGTGGATGCGGTGTTCAAAGACATAAAGAGTCGCTATGGTGCTAAAATACTCAATTATGTTTCATGCTGGGTTGTGAGCAGTCGAGCATGAAAATTTGTCAGGCAGCGCGCTTAACGGTTTTGCCCGGCAGCTTAATATCCGGCTGAAAATCGAGGGTGGCAAAATAATCTGCCATTGTCTCTTCCCGCCGGATCAATTCCACCGACCCGTCGCTGCGCAGCAAGAGCTCCTTGGGGCGCAGCCTGCCGTTGTAGTTGAACCCCATGGCGTGGCCATGGGCACCGGTGTCGTTGATGCAGAGGATGTCACCGTTGTCTATGCGCGGCAGCTCCCTCTGAATGGCGAACTTGTCGTTGTTTTCACAGAGCGATCCCACCACATCCACCGTCTCCAGACCGTCCTTTACAGATTTCCCCAACACGCCGATGTGATGGTAAGCACCGTAAATGCCAGGCCGCATCAGGGCGGACATGGAGGCATCCACGCCGATGTGGGTCCGGTAGATCTCTTTGCGGTTGATGGCCGTGACAATCAGGGCGCCGTGGGGACCGGTGATATAACGGCCGCTCTCCATATGCAGGGCGGGTGCATACCCGTGGCGGTTTTTGAATTCAAGGAAAAGACCGGTGATTTCACGGGCCATGGCATCGAGGTTGAGGGGGGCGGCATCCGGCTCGTAGGGAATACCAAAGCCGCCGCCGATATTGATGAGCTCGAATCGGATGTCCAGTCTGTCGGCAATGATTTCAGCCGTTTCCAGGAGCATGCGTGCGGTTTCGACCATGTAGCTGTAGTCCAGTTCATTGGAGGCCAGCATACTGTGCAGGCCGAAGCGGCTGGCGCCCAGGTCCCGGGCAGTGCGATAGGCGCTGACCATCTGATCCAGAGTGGCCCCGTATTTGGCTTCGGCCGGCAGGCCGATAATGCTGTTGCCGCTCCGTTCGGCCCCGGGGTTGTAGCGGAAGCATATCAGGCCCGGCATGCGGGGAACCCTGTCCACCAGGGAAAGGTCATCCAGGTTGAGAATGCATCCCCCGTTTTCGGCAGCAGCCTCGAATTCCTCAACGGTTGTGTTGTTGGATGTGAAAATAATGTCTTCACCCACGGCACCTGACTGCCGGCTCAGGATCAGTTCCGGTATGGAGCTGCAGTCGAACCCGAAACCCAATTCCTGCATAATGGCAAGGATGCGTGGATTGGGGAGCGCTTTTACCGCAAAAAATTCCCTGAATGCTCCCGCATTGGAAAAAGCCTGAATCAAGGCCTTGCCCGTCTCCCGGATGCCGGTTTCATCATATATGTGGAACGGTGTTCCATAGTGCCCGGCAATCTCTTTCAGTGCCGGAAACAGTCTTTCCTTGAATGCATCTGACATGGGCATGGAATGGTTCTCCTAGTATTTTGTGTTTCGTGTTTTAAATATCTGACAGGATTAACAGGATTTACATGATATAACTAGGTATAAGGTAAACGGTATAAGGTGTAAGGCGGTTACACGCTGATAGCGCTAGACGCCTTGGTTTCTCCCTACTGCTTACGCCTTACTCCCTACTGTTCTGACTTCTGTCTTCCGTCCTCTGGGACTCTGTGGTTTTGTGGCTCCGTCCTCCGGCAGCAGGCTATCCGAGAACCTCCGCCATCCGCTGCATTGCCTTTTGCACGTTCTCAAACTCGTTAAAAGCACTGATGCGGATAAACCCGCGGCCGCATGTGCCGAAACCTTCGCCGGGCGTGCACACGACACCGGCCTTGTTCAGCAGAAGGTCGAAAAATTCCCAGGAACCCATCTTGCAGTCCACCCAGATATAGGGGGAGTTTTGACCCCCGATACAGTCGAACCCCATGTTGCCCACCTCATCCAGGATCAGGGCAGCATTGTGGAGATAATACTCGATCAGGGCACGGCTCTGGGACTGCCCTTCGAGGCTGTAGATTGCTTCGGCTGCCCTTTGAACCGGGTAGGAAACACTGTTGAACTTGGTGGTGTGCCGGCGATACCATAAATCGTAAAGGCTGTGCTCTTCCCCGTCAGCGGTATAGGCACGGCATTCTTTGGGGACGACCGTGAAGGCACAGCGCGTACCCGTAAAACCGGCTGTCTTGGAAAAGCTTCTGAATTCGATGGCGACCTTACGGGCACCCTCGACTTCATATATGGACCTGGGAAGGTCGGCATCCCGTATGAAGGATTCATAGGCGGCGTCGTAAAGGATCAGGGCTTTGTTTTCTAGGGCATAGTCGACCCAGGCTTTGAGCTGTTCCTTGGTAATAGTGGCGCCGGTGGGGTTGTTGGGATAGCAGAGGTAGATCAGGTCCACCGGCTGCTCAGGCAGGTTGGGGATAAAGCCATTCTCCCTTGAACCTTCGAGGTAGATCAGCTGATCATATCTGCCTTCGTGCCAGGCGCCGGTGCGCCCGGCCATGACATTGGTGTCCACATATACCGGGTATACCGGGTCGGGAATGGCCACCCGGATGTCCGTGGACAGAATTTCCTGGATATTGCCGGTGTCACATTTGGCCCCGTCACTGACGAATACTTCGTCTGCATCAATATCGGCTCCACGGGCCTTGAAGTCGGATTGGGCGATTTTCTCCCTTAGGAAGTCATACCCCTGCTCCGGTCCGTAGCCGCGGAAGGATTTGCCATGGGCCATTTCATCCACCGCCTTGTGAAATGCCTGGATGCACGCCTCCGGCAGGGGCCGGGTCACGTCACCGATGCCGAGCTTGATAATTTCCTGGTCCGGATGTGCGGCCTGGTGGGCGGCGACACGTTTACCGATTTCTGCAAATAGATAAGACGCTTCTAGCTTAAGGTAGTTTTCGTTGATCTTGATCATGGATCACCTCTTTGGGTAATAATAACCTTTGAAAAATTATTGATATAAATAGTATGGAAAATTTAAACTTACAGCCTAGGCAATGTCGATATCGTCTATGGGCATGCGGGCCGTCTCTTTCAGGGTTGACAGGACGATCATCGTCCGGGTGGAACCCACCGCTTCGATGCCGGCAATTTTTTTCTCCAGAAGCCGCCCCAGTTCTGCAGTGTCGGATACTCTTATTTTCACCAGTATGCCATCCTCGCCGGCCACTTCGTGAATCTCCTGGGCTTCGGGAATCGCGGACAGCTGCTTTGCGGTTTTAAGGCGTTGTTTGGGATGTTTTGTGGTGACCATGACAAAGGCGACCAGGTTGCGCCGGAATCTTTCCGGATTCAAGCGGACCTCATAGCCGTCGATAAAACCCTGTTTCTCTAGTTTGCGAATCCGTTCCAGCACGGCTGATGGCGCCATGTCCACCTGACGGGCGACTTCTACATTGGGAATGCGGGCTTTCTTTTGTAATATCTTCAGTATTTCCAGATCAATTCCGTCTATCATTCTTATGTCTCCTTTGATAAGGAACAAATATTCATTGAAATATTACTTGTCAAGAATTATATTCATCTTTTTTATGGCGGTAATCCTGCTGGATGGCCCAAAATTACTAAAGCGGTGAAAAAAAAAATTATGCGTTCTCGATGAACTCTTTATTTGACTCTTTCAATTTTCTAATTTAATTTAATCGGTTAATAAGGTTGAGCGAAGTTCGATAATTCATTGCCGTTATAAATGGTCTACAGGGTTGACCTTAAAACGGCGCAGAGAGCGAAACAGGGGGTCTGAGAAATGAAAATAATGGTATGCTACGCCGATACCAGCATGTCCAGGGATGCGGTTCGGCTGGTCCAAAAGCACGCTGAGGTCTGGAAAGCCGAGGTTGAAGTAGTATCAACCATCACGCGCGAGGAACCCATCAAACATTCCCGCCTGCAGGAAAGGGAGGAACAGTTCGAGGCCCAGATCCGGGAGCTGTTCGAGGACATCGAAGTTCCCTACAAGGCGCATCTTCTGGTCAACTCGACGCCGGCCGGCGAACAACTGATCAGGCACGCCACTCGGAAAAAGGTTGATTTCATCTGCCTGGGCATTCGGAAACGGTCCAAGGTGGGTAAATTGATCTTTGGTTCAACCGTGCAGTACGTCATTCTGAATGCACCCTGCCCGGTGCTGACAACAGGGTAACCCCAAGGTTGCATAAACAGCATAACAAAGAGATAGATAATGTGTTGTAAGGGGCTCGAAGTAAACCACTACGACTTCACCCTTGACGCCTTGACTCTGAAGCCCTCAGGCTTTTGCGACGTTGGGGGTAAGCCACCGTGAAAAATAAAAATCATTTAATGATGATTTTATGATTGTTTTTAAAAAAAACCTGTTCTATAGAGGCCTGAATCAGGATAGGGGCAAAATCTATACGTACCAGAGGGCACACCTACAATTGTAAAGGAGAAAATCAGATGAGTGAGCTTTATGAAAAAATGGCCAAAGAGCTGATCGCGGGCAACGAAGCTGAGGTCAAGAAGCTGACCCAGGAAGCGGTCGACGGGGGCGCCATCGCAAGAGACGTTCTTGATAACGGCCTGCTTGCCGGAATGGATGTTGTTGGCAAACGCTTTAAAGCCGGCGACATGTTTATTCCTGAAGTCCTGTTGTGCGCAAGAACCATGCACGGTGCTATGGATATTCTCAAACCGCTTCTTTCCGAAGGCGATCGGGCTGGTGCCGGCACGGTTGTCATTGGAACCGTTGAGGGTGACCTGCATGACATTGGAAAAAACCTGGTGGCTATGATGATGCAAGGTGGCGGGTTCAAGGTCATTGACCTGGGAACGAATATCAAACCCCAGGATTTTGTCGAGGCCGTGAAAGAGCACAATCCGGCAATCATCGGCATGTCAGCCCTATTGACAACCACCATGCCGAAAATGGAAGAGACCATCGAGGCGCTCAAGGAAGCCGGTGTCCGTGATCAGGTCAAGATCATGGCCGGCGGTGCTCCCGTGACCCAGGAATTTATCGAAAAAATAGGTGCAGATGCCTACGGGGCAAATGCAGCCGCTGCATCAGAAAAGGCAAAAGCGCTGCTTGCTTAATTTCTGATTCATTTATTGTTAAGGCGGGGGCTATCAAAGCCCCCGCCTTTTTTTGTCTTGTATGAAAGAGGTAGACGAAGTGATAACACTGCTGGATTACGGCGCTGGCAATGTGAGAAGCGTTATCAATGCCATCGAGAAACTGGGAGGGGCGGTCAAAATCGCATCCAACCCGGAAGATGTGATCAAGGCTGAAAAACTGATTTTTCCCGGCGTGGGAAGTTTTGGCAGCATGATGCACATTCTTGAAAAAAAGAACTATGTGGACCCCTTGAAAATGTTCCTGCGATCGGGAAAGCCGTTCTTCGGTATTTGCCTGGGAATGCAGGCACTGTTTGAATCCAGCGAAGAAGCCCCCGGCATCGACGGCCTGGGAATATTTGAGGGTTGCGTGAAGCGGTTTCAGATTGAAAAATCGGTTCCGCATATCGGCTGGAACGGGATCCGCATTAAAAAGCCTTCGCCAATTTTCAAGGCAGCCGCCGGCAATGAAAAATTCTATTTTGTCCACTCCTATTATGTGGCGCCGGACAACCGTGATGTCATACTGACGACGACTGACTATGGTCTGGAATTTGTGAGCAGCGTCGAGTTCGGCAATATTACGGGAACCCAGTTCCATCCAGAGAAGAGCGGGGAAGCCGGTCTGGCCCTTTTGGATAATTTTATTGCTGACGCCGGGGAGATATCCATGCCCCCGACCGTGGCCTCGCACACGCACCTGGCCAAAAGGATTATCGCCTGCTTAGATGTACGGGCCAACGACCAGGGGGACCTGGTGGTGACAAAAGGCGACCAGTACGATGTTCGGGAAAAAGGGACTGTCCGCAACCTGGGTCGGCCTGTTGACCTGGCCGCAAGGTATTACACCGAGGGTGCAGATGAAATCACCTTTTTGAACATTACCGGGTTTCGTGATTTTCCTCTGGAAGACATGCCCATGATTAAGGTGCTGGAGGAGACGTCCAGGAGGGTTTTTGTGCCTTTGACCATCGGGGGCGGCATCCGCGACTATGTGGACAAGGATGGGCGGCAGTACTCGGCTTTGGAGGTGGCCTCGGCGTATTTCAGGTCAGGTGCTGACAAAATTTCCATTGGCAGCGATGCCGTTCTCATTGCCGAGGCTTTTTTGCAGTTCGGGAAAAAAACCGGTAAGAGCGCTATCGAGGAAATTTCCCGCGTTTACGGCAACCAGGCAGTTGTCATATCCATTGACCCGCGGCGTGTTTATGTGGGGTCACCCGGGGAAACCGATCACCCGGTGCTGGAAACCTCGATTGCAGGTCCGGAAGGCGAGAAGTACTGCTGGTTCCAGTGCACCATCAAGGGCGGCAGAGAGGGGCGCGATATGGATGCCACTACCCTGGCGCGTATCTGTGAAGAACTTGGCGCCGGGGAAATATTGCTGAACTGCATCGACCGGGACGGCACCAATTCCGGTTTTGATGTCGAACTCGTCAACGCCGTCAGGGGGGCGGTCTCCATTCCGGTCATCGCTTCCAGCGGTGCCGGGTGTGTCGAGCATTTTCACGACGTGTTTGCAGAAACAGATGCCGAGGCAGCCCTGGCGGCCGGCATTTTTCACCGCAGGGAGGTCCCCATTGCAGATGTAAAATCTCATCTGGATGAGAAAGGGGTTGCGGTCAGACGCTAGGCAGAAGTTTTCCGCCAGAGATATAGTCTGGATAAAAGATATCCATCACGAAATCACGAAAAGAAATACTTACTTTCGTGATTAATTATTCAGACCCATTACCACTATCCCAATGAAAAAAACTGAGATGGCGCTGAAGGCGCCAACAGAGGGTCATCCATGTCCTTGTTTAATATTTTCAAAGGAAAAACACCGCTAGCCTATGAGCAAAATGGCGATACCTACGCCAAAGACGGCCTGTGGGGCAATGCCAAAGTGGAATACGAAAAGGCGTTGAACAGGCTGGAAAAAGAGGTCCCCATTGACGGCAAAGCTGCAGAGAGGCTTGCCGAAAAAGTTGCCCATGTCAGTGAGGAACTGGCCCATGAACACCAGGAAAATGCCATAAACCTTGTGGCCGGAGGTTATGGGGAAGAGGCTCGCGACCTCTTCAGCCTGGCCCTGGAATTGACCAGGGACGCGGCTCTTGAAAAGGAGTTGCGGGAAGGAATCGAGGCCCTGGAAAAAGTCGCCTCCCCTGCATCCGCATTGGAATCGCCTGAATGGGAATGGGTTGGGGATGATACAGATGAAGGCACGGGCGGGGCGGAAATTCCCGGGGATCAAAGTGAAACGTTTCTGGCCCTGTGCGGCACGCTGCCGGATGATGTTCAGATGGCTTATCTGGGGTACGGCAGCAATTTCAAGATCGGGTATCTGGCCCTGAATGCAGGTGATTTTCAAACCGCCGCGCAATATCTTGCCCTGGCAATGGCGGATAACAAGGGTCTCGATACCTATATTCCGCTGGAATTGGCCACGGCCTTATTGAATCAGGGCCGGCACGCCCAAGCCCGTGATTTGCTGGAACCCTTTATTGAGAGCCATCCGGATGTGCTGCCGGCCTACCAGTTGCTGTGTGATCTGTACTGGGACCAAGGGGAGATAGATCTGGCCAAAGGGCTGCTGGCATCCATAGAGGAAGATCTTAAGGCATCCGTGTCCGTGGCGCTCTTGAAAGGAGAGACCCGCCGCAGGGCGGGCGACGATCCCGGGGCCAGGTCATTTTACCTTCAGTTTATGGAGACCCACGGCTGGCACGAATCCATTGCCCGGGCTCTGGCTGAAACGAACATCGCCATGGGTGAAATGGCGGAGGCCCGCGGTATCTACCAATCGATCATGGACAACTGCCTGAGCTGCCACGTTCGCATCGACCCCTTCATCAAGGAGCAGTACGCTGAAGTTTGTTTTGCAACCGGCTCACGGGATACAGCCACTCTGGAGCTTTACCTTTCACTGGCCCAGGAGATCAGGGAGAAGGCACCCCTTTACTACGACAGGGTGAGCAGAATCTATGCTGACCAGGGAAACGAGGCCGAAGCAAGCCGGTTCCGATCTTTTTCAGAACAACTGCGCACGGAGGCAACCAAAGGCCCATGAGCTTCATATCCGATTTTAAACCGCCTGCAAAAACCCACGCAGCCGACCTGTGGTTTATCTTCAGAGAAGGTGACCTGCTGTTCAAGACCACTGGTAACGCATTGCACATTCCGGAGTCAAAGGATCTCGCTATGTTTAGGGATCGCCTGGTCCGCAGGCAGTACATGGGCAGACTCGACGGCCGCAACTGTTATACCGCCGACATACAGGGGGATGCGCCGGAGGGTTCGTCCTTTCAGCAAAAGGATTTGCGTTCGGTTTTCGGGGCCATGGAAGAGGGTATCATATGGGCGGCCGGCAGGGCCAACCAGTTGGCCACCTGGAGCCGCAACCACCAGTACTGCGGCAAATGCGGCGCTCTCTATGAAGACAAAAAGGATGAACGGGCTAAAATCTGCCCGGCCTGCGGTCTTGTCAACTACCCCCGTTTATCCCCTGCGGTGATTGTCGCGGTGTTGAGAGAGAACCGGATCCTGCTTGCCAGAAATAAGGGATTCCGACTGCCCTTTTACAGTGTGCTGGCCGGTTTTGTGGAACCCGGGGAGACCCTCGAGGCGTGTATTGCCAGGGAGATAGAAGAAGAGGTCGGCATCAGCGTGAAAAATATCCGCTATTTCGGCAGCCAGCCCTGGCCTTTTCCTGACTCCCTTATGGTGGGCTTTATTGCCGACTACGCCGATGGTGAGATACAGGTGGATGATACCGAAATTTTGGAAGCCGACTGGTTTACCCCGGAGGACCTGCCCAGGATACCGCCGAGCATCAGCATCGCCCGGCAGTTGATCGACTGGTTCATAGAAACAGGTCGTCATTCAAATGCATGGTAAAACTACAGACAACCACGGACTCGAACGATCGGTTTTGACGGTGGCCACCGTCACCTCCTTTTTGGGTCCCTTTATGCTATCGGCTGTGAACGTGGCCCTGCCGGTTATCCAAAAGGATTTGGCTGCCAATGCGGTGGAACTGAGCTGGATCGCCACCTCCTACCTCCTGGCAACGGCCGTTTGTCTGGTCCCCATCGGCCGTATTGCCGACATTCATGGCCGCAGGCGGTTTTTCATTCTCGGGCTGATTGTTTTCACGGTTTCAAATTTTTTAACGTTCTTTGTCCGGGATATTGGGCCATTCATCGTTTTAAGGGTGCTCCAGGGCGCCGGTGCTGCCATGACGGTCACCACCGGTATGGCCATCGTGACGTCCGTGTTTCCTTCCCAGCGACGCGGTAAGGCCATTGGTATTTATGTGGCCGCTGTTTATGTGGGGCTTTCGGCAGGGCCCTTCGGCGGGGGCGTATTGGCCCAGCACTTTGGATGGCGCAGTATTTTTGTGGTGACCACGGCCATCGGCATGTTGAGCGCCCTGGTTGCCTTCAGGGGGCTAAGGGGCAACGAATGGGCGGATGCAGCCGGAGAGCCCATGGACATCATCGGCAGCCTTCTCTACGGGGTGTCACTGATCCTGCTGGTGTACGGTGCGACGCTGTTGCCGGCCTGGTCCGCCGCAGTCATGGTCACGGCCGGGCTCCTGCTTCTTTTTATCTTCATCCGCTATGAGCTTAAGCTGAAACATCCGGTTTTTGAAATTCACCTGTTCAGTGACAACAGAATGTTCGCTTTTTCAAGCACGGCCGCTCTGATCCACTACGCAGCCACGTTTGCCGTCACCTTTCTTTTGAGTCTTTACCTCCAATATATCAAGGGCATGAGCCCGCAGGCGGCAGGGACCCTGCTGGTAGCCCAACCCGTGTGCATGGCCGTGTTTTCACCCCTGGCGGGAAAAATATCGGACCGTGTGGAACCATGGAAAATTGCCTCCGCAGGCATGGCCATGACGGCCGTCAGTTTGGCGGCCTTGGTGATGGTGAATGCCAGCACCCCCTTTTATGTGATCGTCGGCATCCTGATAACCCTTGGCACCGGGTTCGCCCTGTTTTCCTCACCCAATATGAGTGCCATCATGGGTGCCGTAGCCCCCCGGTATTACGGGACGGCATCCGGGACTGTCGCCACCATGAGGCTTGTCGGCCAGATGGTCAGCATGGCCCTGGTTACGGTCGTTTTTACCGTTATAATCGGAAAAGTGGCCCTCTCTCCGGACAATTACGACCAATTTTTATTCTGCATGCACTTCTGCCTGATCGTTTTTACGGCGCTGTGCATCGTGGGCGTCGTTTTTTCACTGTATCGGGGAACCATGCGGCAAGACTGACGCCCCCGGGGGGCGGGTCAGGAATAAAAAGCCTTGATTTCACCATAAGAGTTATGGATTATACCGGGTGTCATAAATTTTTATGCCCAGACGCGCACAACCAGGCATGAAACATGTTTTGGCACGAATGGTGTTTGACAGCACAGGTTAATTTAAAACGAATAGTGACCTTAAATGAGGCTGGCTGTTTCTAATGCAAGGGAGGGATATTTATGTATTTTATAGGCAACTTTATTCACGCCACCAATCAGGAAGAGGTCCAGGAAGTCGACCGGCGGCACGGCGAATTCAGTCTGATCATCGACGCAGAGACCCCGGTGGCGGCCCTGAAGAAGTTCAGGGATAAGATTGTCAATTACCGGGCGACCAGTGATTTTTTTCAGGGCGACTGTGCCGTGTATCTCATCCAGTTATTCGAGTTCGATCAATTTCCCGTAGAAGAAGCCATGATGCTCAACTACAAATCCACTGCAGGCGACCCGCTCATGCCGTTTATCCGCTGTTCCCTGCCCAACGATATGACGGATTCCTGCCGGCTTTTTGACTGGGAGAACAACGCCCCTGAAATAGACGGGCAAAAAGAAAAGCTTTTCGTGGCCTTTGAAGCCGGCTCGACCAAAGTGCTGGTCGAACCGGACGATGCTTTTAAACTTTCAGACCCAAGCGAACCCTGAACTTAATACACTCCATTTATTCCCATGCATTTCAATCTTCGGCAATTATCGAAAATTCCGGTATTTTTTATTGACCGGGTGAAATAATTTCGCTAAGAGCGAAATGTTGAGGGTGACGTATTGGGTGCAGAGGAGTATCACCATGGATGGCCTGGGAACCAGAATTCGTGCCGAACGCCTGCAAAAACCGTTGACGCTTAAGCAGCTTGCCGAAAAAACCAAACTTTCCATCAGCTTCTTGAGTGAAATAGAACGCGGCCTTTCACAACCGTCCATGGCGTCCCTGCGCCGGATTTCGCAGGCCCTGGGTATCAGCCTCCTGAGCTTCCGCGAACGGGAAGGCAACGGCGCAAAACGGTCCGAAGGCCAGAGCCTGGAAATCGACGCGTATCACCGACCCACCCGGGACATTACGGAAGCTACCGTGGTCCGGTCCGGCAATCGTAAAAAAATCGCCTATCCCGGTCGTTACGGTTTTTATGAACTGCTGACACCCGACCTGAACCGCAAATTGGAAGTCCTCTACATCCGCATGGAGCCCGGGTTTGATTCCGGACCTCCTTTTGTCGATCCCCCGGGTGAAAAATGTCTGGTTATTCTCAATGGAACGTTGGCCTTCAAAGTGAACGACCAGGAATATACGCTGGACGCCGGGGACAGTATTTCCTATCCGGCGGATGCACCGGTTTCATGGCATACGGAAACAGACGAGCCGGTGGAGGCTATCCTGGTTATCACGCCGCCGGGTTTTTAGGGACAATGCGTTTAAAAAGAGTTGAACTTGAAATATGGGACACCACCGAGAACCGAGGCAGACCCCAAGGTTGCATAAACAACATGTCAAAGGATAGATAATGTGCTGGTATAGTATCCAACACAACACGTTTTGATGGGAGGTGAATGTATGGCGCAAAAAATTATAGACCTGTCCATTGCTATCGAACCTGAACTGCCCAGCGACCCGCCGATGATGATCCCGCAGGTGGCCTATGTCGACCACACGGCCGGTGCCGAGCAGATGGAGGAGTTTTTTCCGGGGGTTAAGAAGGAACAGCTGCCAGGTGGCCTGGGATGGGCCCTGGAGATGATCACCCTCACCACCCATTCGGGCACCCACCTGGATGCCCCCTATCACTACCACCCTACCATGGATGGGGGTAAACCAGCCCTGACCATCGACGAGATCCCACTCGAGTGGTGCTTCAGCGATGGTGTGCTCCTGGACTTCCGCCACAAGGCCGACGGCGAACGCATCACAGCCAAGGACGTGGAAAAGGAACTCGAGAGAATCGAATACGAGCTGAAACCCCTGGACATCGTGCTTGTCCAGACCGGAGCTGAAGAAGCCTGGGGCACGGAGTCCTACCTGGTCAAAGGGGCCGGCATGGACCGTGAAAGCACCTTGTATCTCACCGAGAAAGGTGTGCGTGTCGTGGGCATCGATGCCTGGAGCTGGGATCGGCCGCTGCCCTTTCTGGCCGAGGAGTTCAATAAAACCGGCGATCCCAAGGTGATCTGGGAGGCGCATTTTGCCGGCATCGACATCGGCTACTGCCACATGGAAAAGATGGCCAACCTGTCCGCCATCGGGCGCCCCCATGGATTCAAGGTCTGCTGCTTTCCTGTCAAGATCAAGAATGCCAGCGCGGGGTGGACACGGCCTGTCGCCATCATCGACACCTAATAAATTTTTAGGGTTGCCTTTGACAGAAGTACAAACAAGTACGATGCATTCAGAGCCTGACTATATTTGAATTTATAAAACAAAAAATTTATTAGATATAAAGGAGGAATGAAAATGAAAATAGCGAAACTGTTTGTATTGATGATGGTGATGATGGCTGTCGCGATAAGCGTGCCCACGGCGCCTGCCCAGGCCAAAACCTATAAACTGACGGCCGCTGCCGGCCATCCGCCTATTTTTCTGTGGGTGACCCTGACCAGGGATTTTTTCATTCCCGAAGTGGACCGGCGCCTGGCAGAATCCGGCGGCAAAGACAAGATCACCTGGAATCAGGCCTACGGCGGGACGGTTGCCAAGATTGGCGGCGTTCTTGAAGCTGTCGAGGAAGGCATTGTCGATATCGGGTTTGTGGGAACCATCTTCGAAGCCCCCAAAATGCCGCTGCACAATGTGAGCTACATGACCCCCTTTGGCTCGGGCGATATTTTCAAGGTCGTGGACACCATGGCCGAACTTCAGAAAAAAATCCCGGCCGTGGCCAACGAGTGGACCAAGTATAACCAGGTGTACCTGGGCGGCGTAGGCCTCGACACCTACGGCATCCTGACCAACTTCCCGGTGAAAACCGTGGATGACATTGACGGGCATAAAATTGCCGCCCCCGGACCTTCGGCCAACTGGATCAAAGGCACCGGTGCCGTGGCTGTGGCTGCCAACCTGAACACCTACTACAACGGGATTAAAACCGGCGTGTTCGAAGGCACCCTGACCTTCATGACCGCCGGCGCAGCCATTAAGGTGCATGAGGTGGCGCCCTACCTCTGTATGGTCAATTTCGGCGCGCAGTTTGCCGGCGGGTTGAGCGTCAACAAGGATGTTTTCGACAGTTTCCCGGAATATATGCAGAAAATTTTTATGGAGGTCGGTGCGCAGTACGCCGACAAACTGGCCCAGGCCCAGGCGGACAAGGCTGCCGGCGCCATGAAGGCCATGGAGGATGCCGGCGCTAAGGTGATCTACCTGTCCGATGCCGAACGCAAGCGCTGGGCGGAAAAACTGCCCAACGTGCCCAAGGAGTGGGCCGAATCCATGGAAAAGAAGGGGATGCCCGGCAAGAAGGTCCTCAAGGGCTACCTGGACGGTTTGCGCCAGAGGGGTACGGTACTGGTAAGGGACTGGGATAAATAACTATAAGGCATCTCAAAATTATCTTTTGGCCCAATCGCAGCAACGGTTCGAGTTTCAACTCCTCGAAATACGACACTAGTATGTCTGTGGGTTGAAACTCGAATCCGCCTTGACCTTGAACCAAAATCTTATTTTTAGGACGTCTTCTAATCTTAAACGTAGCATATAGTTTAGGCGATGTTAGGATAAATATGGCCGCAGCAACAGACAGGGCTGATAACAATAAAAGATCGGCATCAGCGCAGAAAGGAATCGGGGAGCCTTCTTTAGCGACGCGCTGGTGGCTTGCGCTGATTTCGATTATGAACTCCATTGGTACGGCCTGGGTGTTTGTGCTGCTGGTGATTATCAACCTGGACATCGGGGGGCGGGCCATTTTCAACCACCCGATCCGGGGCGTGCCGGAAATTGTCGCCCTCTCCATTGTGGCCTGCGTTTTTCTCCAGGTCGCCCATACCCTGAAAGTGGGACGCCTGACGCGTTCGGAAATCTTGTTGAACTGGCTGAGCAAACACAGCCCCAACCTGCAGCATGTGCTGAACGGCATATATCACGTTGTCGGCGCGGGTTTGATGATCATCATGTTCAACGCCAGTCTGCCGCTTTTAAAAAAAGCCTGGCGGCTGGATGTGTATGTGGGCGCGGAAGGCGATTTCATGGCGCCGGTGTGGCCGGTAAAACTGATTATCCTCATCGGCTGCATGGCCGCCGCGATACAATTTCTTCTGACGGCATGGCAGGAATTTCGATCTGTGGCAAGGAAACCGGAACATGACTGATCTGCAGATCGGCCTGCTGTCGATTTTTGGCATTCTGTTTTTAATTTATGCGGGCATGCATGTTGCCATTGCTCTCACCCTGCTCTCCTTTTTAGGGGTGTGGTTTATCAGGGGAAAATGGATCGTGGCCAGCAAACTGCTGGCCCTGGCCGCAGCGGACAGCATCTCCAGCTATATATTCGGCGTGGTGCCCCTCTTTGTACTCATGGGGATGTTTATCTCGGTCTCCGGGATCGGCAAGGACACCTTTGATGTGGCCAACCGCTTATTCGGACGTCTTAGAGGGGGACTGGGCATTGCCACGGTTGCCGCCAACGCCGTGTTTGCGGCGGTGACCGGGATCTCCATCGCATCTGCAGCGGTGTTCACCAAGGTGGCGGTACCGGAAATGACCCGCCTGGGATATAAGCCGCGTTTTGCCGTGGGGGTGGTGACCGGATCATCGGTGCTGGGCATGCTCATTCCCCCCAGCCTTCTTTTGATTCTGTTTGGTATCCTCACGGAGACGTCCATCGGCGATCTGTTCAAAGCCGGCATCATGCCGGGGATCGTCCTTTCCATCGGGTTTTCATTGGCCATTCTGTTCATGGCTTACCGGGTGCCGAACTATGTGGGGGGAAGCCCCCAGGATCGGGAGATTGCCGGGGAGGATGATCTGTCCCTGCTGGCGGCCGTGGGAAAGCTGACACCCATCGTTTTGCTGGTGGCCCTTGTGCTGGGCGGCATCTATGCCGGGTGGTTTACGCCCACCGAGTCGGGCGCCGTGGGTGCTCTGGGCGCCCTGCTGCTGACCCTGGGGAAACGGCGGCTGACCTGGGTCAAGCTGTGGCAGGTCCTCATCGAAACCGGACACGTGACGGTATCGATCCTGTTTCTGATTATTTCCGCCAACATCTACGGGCGCATGCTGGCGCTTTCCGGTATAACGAGCTTTATCGGCAACTGGATCGGCGAGTCGGGCATGGGGCTGTACGCGGTGATCAGCATCTACCTAGTGGTGGTTCTGCTCATGGGCACCATCCTGGATTCCACCTCCATCATGATGATCGTGGTGCCGCTCATCTACCCGATCATGAAAACCTTTGACGTTAATTTTGTGTGGTTCGGCCTTTTGACCGTCATTGCCATCGAGGTGGGGCTGATTACGCCCCCTTTAGGCATTGCCGCCTATGTGGTCAAGTCAACCCTGGACGATCAGAAGATTACGCTGAACGACGTGTTCGCCGGTGCTTTCCCGTTTGTTCTGATCATGATCCTGGTGCTGGTGCTGGTGACGGTGTTCCCCCAGATCAGTCTTGTATTAGTTCGATAATTCTTGCTACGCAATAATTATTCTACGCGGCGTTGCCGCTAAAAACCAAAAATAAGAGCACTTCGCTGTTTGCTTTGTAACTAAATTACTTTTTTAAGGATATTGTATCATGAACGATAATCCCATTGTCGGTTTTCAGGTGGACCCCGCGGACATCCAGTATATCGGCGAGGATCTGCAGCGGCCCGAGTGCATTCTGGCGGAAAAAGACGGCACCCTGTGGTCGGCGGATGCCCGGGGAGGGGTCGTGCGGATCTCTCCG
>JBDLJD010000009.1:0-51572 GCA_039714495.1 Thermodesulfobacteriota bacterium | reverse complement strand
CTGCGCGGGAATGACGAGGGTTTTAAGCTAAAACTCCCCGGCCCTTGAATTAGACAGGATTAACCCCGGTAAAACAAATGATAGACCGGGTTTCACAGGGCATGCAGGATATCCAGGATTTCTCCCTACTACTTACTCCTTACTCCCTACTGTTCACACCACCGACTACCGACAACTGGATCCACCTAGCTGCTGACGATTTGGGCGTAGGCGCTGTGGTTGTGGATGGACTCGAAATTTTCGGCGCTCACCGAAAACCAGGTGATGTTATCGTCCTTTTTCAGTTCCTGGGCAATGTCCCGGACGATGTCTTCCACAAATTTGGGGTTGCTGTAAGCTTTTTCGGTGACGTGTTTTTCATCCACTCGTTTGAGGATGGAATAAACCTCGCAGGAGGCGGCGCTCTCCACCAGTTCGATCATGTCCTCCATCCAGATGAATTTTTTAAAACGGGTGGCCAGCCGCACTTCCCCGCGCTGGTTGTGGGCCCCGTAGTCGCTGATTTCCTTGGAGCAGGGGCAAACCGATGACACGGGCACCACCACCTCGGAAACGAGGTCGAAGTCCCCTTCCTGGTTGCTGTTGCCGGTGATCCGGCAAGTGTAGTCCATCAGGCCGGTGGAGTTGCTCTCCGGCGCCTTTTTTTCGATAAAATAGGGAAAGGTCACCTCGAGGTGCGCAGATGCGGCATTCAGGTGCTTCTTCATCTCCTCCAGGATCTCGGAAAATTTTTTCAGGGAGACCTCCGGGCGGAAAAGGTTCAGCATTTCCACGAACCGGCTCATGTGGGTGCCCCTGTCCTTGTGTGGCAGACTCACGAACATGTCGATGGAGGCCACCGTGGGTTGAAACCCTTCCCGCTTGTCACGGACGGTGATGGGGTACTTGAGATTCTTTATGCCCACCTTGTCGATGGGTATGTTACGGTGGTCGCGTTGTTTTTGGACATCTTGCATTATTTACAATATGTTAATATATTTTTATTAATGTATTAATTTAAATAAGAAAAGCGCTACTTTAACAAGTAGCCCTCCCTCACGTGGCTCATGGACCTGAAAATATTGCCCTTGATCTTTTTGTTGCTGCGGTACAATTTTTTCAGCATTTCCTTGACCTCCCGCCGTTTGGAAACGCTGGCGCTGGGACAGGGATTTTCATATTCTGGAAAGTCCATGGAACGTGCAAAGCGCCGGATGGAATCCTCGTCAGCACAGGCCAATGGCCTTATGATCATGAATTTGCCTTTAAAAAATGACTGGGACGGCTTCATGGTGCTGATTTCCCCGGCATAGCACATATTCATGAAAAGCGTCTCGATAATATCGTCTTTGTGATGCCCCAGTGCCAGTTTGCCGCAGTTGAGTTCATCGGCAATTTCAAACAGCCTTTTGCGCCGCAGCCGCGAACACAGAAAGCAGGGATTTTCACGGTTTTCCCGGCTGTGGGCCGTGAGGCCGAAGTCTGTGTATTCCACCCGCAGCGGATATCCCCGATTGCGGCACCAGGCCTTGAGTTCCTCTCCGTACCCGCCTTCAAACCCTGGATCCACATAAACCGGAAACAGTTCATAATCGATGGGAACCCTTGCCAGCCGTTCAAACAAGAACCACATGAGCGTCAGGCTGTCTTTACCGCCGGAAAGCCCTAGCACAATCCGGTCGCCATGATCGATCATGTCATACCGGTGGAGGGCTTTGCCCAGCACCCGGTTGAGGGCCTTGTGGTTGTAGCTTCGTTTTTCTTTTGGCTGCAGCATCAACCCCAGAGTTGCCTAAAGAACATGGCAAATAGTAGATAATTCATTCCTAAGTTGAGCGTTTCAAATTTTAAGATCACGCGGGATTTTGCAGCGTTGGGTATAGGTCGGCCCTATCAGGCCTCCTTTTCCGCTTCCGGCTCTGCAGCTGCTTCCGGTTCTGCATCTGCTTCTGGCTCTGCGGCTGCTTCGGGCTCCTCTGCGGCTGCTTCTTCCTCAACAACGGCTGTTTCCGCTTCGATGGCTTCCACTTCAGGCGCAGCCTCGATCATTTCCGGCTCATCTGCTTCTTCCTTGATCACCACCTTGCCGGCAGCAATTTCCCGCAGGGCAACCACGATGTCTTCGTTTTTGGGGGAACTCACCAGGTATTCAGACCCTTCCCTGATCTGCCGCACCCTCTTGGCCGCCATGTGAACCAGTTCGAATCGATTTTCCACCTTATCCAGGCAGTCTTCAATGGTAATACGTGCCACGATTAAACCTCCTATTCCTAACCCGGGTAAACCGGAAAAGAAAAAGATCTTTTATTTTTTGCCATTAAAACAAAAAATTACAGTTAAGGTACTAACTAAACGGTGTTGTACCAAACGCTATATTCAGGCAATATCCACGATTTCGTACACCCGTTTTCCAGCGGGTGCTGCCACGACGACTTCCTCACCGATCTCCTTGCCCAGCATGGCCCGGCCCAGAGGCGACGTGACCGAAATACGGCCGGCATCGATGTCTGATTCGTCCGGCCCCACGAGCATGTACTCCACACTCTCACCGGTGTCGACATTTTCAAGGACAGCCCGCAACCCGAAGACCAGGCGGTCCGTGGGAAGATTGTCCGTGTCGATGATATCCGCGTTGCCCAGTTTGTAACCCAGTTCGTTTACGCGCCCTTCGATAAAGCTCTGACGCTCCTTGGCAGCGTGAAATTCGGCATTCTCGCTCAAATCGCCGTGTGCACGCGCCTCTTCGATCGCTTTGATGTTGCTGGGCCGTTCAACTGTTTTCAGGTGCTCCAGCTCCCGCTTCAGGGATTCGTACCCGGCCCTGGTTATCGGTATTCTTTCCAACGTTGTACTCCAATTTGTTTCATAAACTAAAATCATTGCATGCACGGCAATAATGGGTAGAGCCGTGCCTTGTACTTAGTGTCGGTGTCGTGGGAGTTTGGCGTCAAATATAATGCGGGTCCTGCCGGCTGCTCCTATACACTCGCCTCTTTCCGTTTTAATTCTTTGTGATGCCGCCATGTAGTGATGGGGCCGGACAACACATAAACGGCTCCGGATAGGAACAGGGCGATTGAAGGCTGGGATGCCACGAATATCAGGATCAGCACCGCCGCCACAAGAGCATTGAAATTCATTTTCCGGAACAATTCCATTTTTTTGAAACTGTGGTACTTGATGGAACTGACCATTAGAAATGACAGGACGTACAGCATAACAAGAATCAGCACCGGGTAGGCATCCCCCCCGATGTTGAGTTTGTGAAAAAGCAGCACCGTGGCCGCATTCATTCCCGCCCCTGCAGGAATGGGTAGGCCCACGAAATAGTCGCTGTCTATGGTGCCCACCTGGGTGTTGAAGCGCGCCAGGCGTAAAGCCCCACAGGCCATGAACAAGAAGGCCGCCAGCCATCCGATCCGGCCGAACGGTTTCAATGCCCAGAGATAGATCATCAGGGCCGGTGCTATGCCGAAGGAAATCACGTCTGCCAGGGAATCGTATTCCACGCCGAACTTGCTGGTGGTGCCTGTCACCCGGGCAATTTTGCCGTCCAGATTGTCGAATACACCGGCAATGACAATGGAAATGGCAGCCGGTAGGAACTTTCCATCGATGGCTGCTATAATCGCATAAAACCCGCAGAACAGGTTCAATGATGTGAACAGGTTCGGCAGCAGGAATATGCCTTTTTTCAGATTGCCGCCCTTGAATGCTTTCTTGTTTTTCATAATGGTAGTTCTCCCAGAACGCTTGTTCCCGCACTCACGCGATCCCCCACCTTGACAGCGATATCCGTATCCGCCGGCAGGTATACGTCCAGACGCGAACCAAAACAGATGAGGCCGAAGCGCTGCCCCCGAATGACGTTTTGCCCTTCCTGAACATAGCAGATGATGCGCCTGGCAACCAGGCCGGCAATCTGTACGAAGCAGATCTCCCTTCCTTCGTCTGTTTTCAGAAAAACGGCATTGTGCTCGTTGTCGGAAGAGGCCTTGTCCAGATTGGCGGAGAAAAATTTACCAGGAAAATAGGCCACCCTGGTGATCTCGCCGCTAAAAGGAACCCGGTTGACATGCACGTTGAAAATCGACATGAAAATGCTGACCTTCAGGCAGTCCGTATCGTAAAACCGCCCTTTTCCAACGCTTTCCACCTTGATCACTTTTCCATCCGCAGGCGACACCACCACACTGTCTTTGCCAGGAATCAATCGATCCGGATCCCTGAAGAAATAGCAGATGAAAAATGTGGCCGCAAGGCCTGTCAACGCCAGGCAAGCCAGTCCCAAGAGGGCAAACACGGCTGTTGCAAATGCGGCGATGCCCACAAACGGTAATCCCGCTCTTGCAATGGGAAACGCGTAAGGGGACCCCGGATCAACCTTCTTATAGTTGTCCACGCAACTCTCTTTTCAAATGGAGATAACCCATTTTACTTTTTTAAAACTAATATTTATAACACGCCTGTAGCGCCATGTCAATTCTCTGTGAAAATTGAGACGTATTCAGCCCTTGACCGCTTTTTTGGATGCATTTATCTCTGCGTCGGACTTGCGGAGATAAAGGGGTTTAAGCACCCTGTCCACGGGTACGGTATCCCGTTCTAAGGCTGCCATCCCCAGCCGTGCGACTGTTTCTCCCCTTATGGTGTGTGTGCCTGGCGCAGCCATGGAGAAGCGCTCTGCCAGCTTTTCCCTTAAAAGATCCTGATAAAGCAAGGCGCCGCTGCCCACCATGAGACAGGGTTCCTTAATCTCGTCCGCCAGGGCCGCGGGCGGGATTACCCTGAATGCCGAGATAGGCTTCACAGCCTGGCCGTCAGCGCGAAAGAGGCCGGCGTAGACCTCCTGCCGGCGGGCATCCAGCATGGCGCACACCAGGGGACCCGATTCCTGGCAAGACGGCGCAGCCTGGGCAGCCAACACCTCCAGGCTGCTGATGCCGGCCACCGGTTTCGATGTCGCCGTAGCCATGCCCTGGATCGAACTCAGACCGATCCGCAACCCGGTAAAGGTGCCGGGCCCGATGGTCACGGCAAAAGCATCCAGGTCGGCAACGCTCATGCCCGACAGGCCCAAGGCCGTGTCAATCAGCGTCATCAAATGCCTGGCATGGGTCTCCCCCGTGGACTGGGTAATTTCCGTACAAAGGGACCCTGCATCAATGACAGCCACGCTCAAACTGCTGGTGGCCGTATCCGCGGCCAAAAGTTTCATTTTTTTTCTTTTCCAAAAGCGAGTTCCAGAACATCGTCCATCTGGCGCACGGGCACGAACGTGATCTTACGCTTCACAATGGCCGGGATCTCGGACAAGTCCTTGCGGTTTTTCTCCGGTATAATAATGGTGTGTATGCCCGCCCGCAAGGCTCCCAGGGCCTTTTCCTTGAGGCCGCCGATGGGCAGCACCCTGCCGCGCAGCGTGATCTCACCGGTCATGGCCACATACCTGTTGATCTTCCTGTCGGTCAGTACCGAAACAAGGGCCGTGGCCATGGAAATGCCGGCAGACGGTCCGTCTTTGGGGATGGCGCCGGCCGGGACGTGGATGTGCACATCGAGATTGTCCAGCGCGCCCTCTTCTACGCCGAGCTTTTCGAAGTTGGCCCGCGCATAGCTCAAGGCGGCCCGGGCAGATTCCTGCATGACCTCCCCTATTTGCCCGGTGACAATCAGCTCGCCCTTGCCGCCGATCAGCGACGCTTCCACGTAAAGCACCTCTCCGCCCACCTGTGTCCAGGCAAGCCCGGTGGCCAATCCTACCTGACTTTCCTCCTGGTCCATTTCCGGGTAGAATTTCCTCACCCCCAGGTACTTGTGGAGATTGCCGCGGGTAACGGCGTTTCGTCCCTTGCTGCCTTCGGCTATTTTCCTGGCAATTTTGCGGCACAGCGTCCCGAGTTCGCGCTCCAGGTTTCTGAGACCGGCTTCGGAAGTGTATTCCTGGATGATCTGCAAGAGAGCACCCGTGCTCAAGGAGAGATTCTTCTTGGGCAGCCCGTTTTCCTTGATCTGGCGCGGCAGCAGGTGCTTTTCCGCAATAATCTTTTTTTCCTCTTCCGTGTAGCCGGAAAGGTGGATGACCTCCATCCTGTCGAGCAGGGCCGACGGAATCGTATCTGTTATGTTTGCCGTCAGGATGAACATTACCGAAGACAAATCAAATGGCAGGTTGAGGTAATGGTCACTGAAGGAGGTATTCTGTTCAGGATCGAGCGCTTCGAGCAGGGCCGACGAGGGATCCCCCCTGAAGTCTGAACCCAGCTTGTCGATTTCATCCATCATGAAAACGGGATTTTTCGTACCGGCCTGCTTCAACCCCTGCAGAATCCTGCCGGGCAGCGATCCGATATAGGTTCGCCGGTGGCCGCGGATTTCAGCCTCATCCCGAATGCCGCCCAGGGATATGCGCACGAACTTGCGCTGCATTGCCCTTGCAATGGCCTGGCCCAGGGACGTCTTGCCCACCCCCGGCGGTCCGACAAAACAGAGGATTGGCCCCTTGGTTTTTTTGTTGAGCTTGCGTACACTCAGATACTCCAGAATGCGGTCCTTGATATTTTCCAGCCCATAGTGATCCTGGTTGAGAACCTTCTTGGCCTTTTTGATATTGATGATGTCCCGCGTGGTCTTGCTCCAGGGCAGTTCCACCAGCCAGTCCAGATAGCTTCTCACCACAGCCGACTCCGCGGAATCGGTGTGCATCTGGTCCAGGCGTTTGAGCTGTTTTAAAGCCTCCTTTTCGGCTTCTTTGGACATCTTGGCGCGCTTGATCTTCTTCCTGTAGGTCAGCACCTCCTGGGCTTTTTCATCGTCTTCCCCCAGTTCCCGGTGAATGGCCCGTACCTGCTCCCGTAGAAAATAGTCGCGCTGGCTCTTGGATATCTCGTCCTTGACATCAGACTGAATTTTGGCCTGCATGGAGGAGAGTTCGAGTTCCCGTACGATCAGGTCGTTCACCTTGCGGAGCCGCTCCATGGGATCGATCAGCTCCAGCAGCATCTGCGATTCTTCGATTTTAAGGCGCAGATTGGAAGCCACCAGATCGGCCAGTTTCCCTGGATCATCGATACTTTCCAGAATAGCACTCACATCGCCGGTCAATTCCCCCCTGAGGGCCAGAATCTTTTCGGAATGATCGCGAATGTTGCGCATCAGGGCCTCGGTTTCCACATCCTCGATCTGGACCGGGTCTTCTTCTATAAGGTCGATCTTAACCCGGTAAAGCGAACGTTTCCGCAAGTATTTCAACACTTTTGCTTTGGCAATGCCCTGAACCAGCGCCTTGACGCGCCCGTCGGGAAGCTTCAGCATGCGCAGAATCCGGCACACAGTGCCCACCTCATACAGCTCTTCTGGGCTGGGGGTTTCCGTACCCGGGTCTTTCTGGGTTACGACTATCAGAAACCGATTTTTCGACACTGCTTCTTCCACAGCTCGTACCGACCGCTCCCTGCCCACGAAAAGCGGCAGCAGCATGTCGGAGAATATCACCACATCTCTGACCGGCATCAGCGGCAGTACGGTGGGTATTTCATCGTCCATGCCATCGTCTTCAATGATACTGATCAGATCGTCTTTGTCCGTCTCGGCCATTTTCACTCCATTACATTAGAAACATCGAATTGCATTTAACAATATTGTTCCTGCCACAAAAACTGGAGCGTTAAACAATATCTGTGCTGACGCGTGTTTCTAATGGTTGATTCACATCAACGATATTTGGTATTAATACAGAATATTATCTATTATTTGCCATGGTGTTTATGCAACCTTGGGGCATAGTATAGGCTGTACTATAAGACCGAATTTACCTTTTACAATAAGGTAGAAACGTTTCATTGGAAAATTTATTGCTTGTCTATCTGCCGTTCAGTGTGGTTTAGATGCTCATTTTACCCCAACATTGCTACCTTGGAGTTTACCCTGATCTTGGGGCCATCGTAGCCTGTACGCGTACACCATGGAGAGGTTTAACCGTTGATTAATCTGGAACTGGCCACAGCCTTCATTTTCGGCATCTGTATCGGCAGTTTTCTGAACGTCTGCATCTTCAGGCTGCCGGCAGGCAAATCCATTGTCCACCCGCCTTCCTCCTGTCCCGGGTGCGGCACGGCCATTAAGTTTTACGACAACATACCGTTACTGAGCTATATCATACTGCGGGGCCGTTGCCGCCACTGCCACAGCCACATAGCGTTCCGGTATACTCTTGTGGAGCTTTTTGGGGGCCTTATGGCGATGTGCGTCTATGTCAAGTTCGGTCCGGGCATCGAAGGGATCATATATTATGGTTTCATTGCAGCCCTTTTGGTGGTCACCTTCATCGACATCGACCACCGCATCATACCCGACGTCATATCCCTGCCGGGCGTCGTGTTGGGATTTGCCGCCTCTTTCATCATGCCTTCGCTGAACTGGACGGATTCCCTTCTCGGGCTTCTGGTCGGCGGCGGCAGCCTCTATGCCGTTGCCTGGGGCTACGAACTCATCACCGGCAAGGAGGGCATGGGCGGCGGCGACATCAAACTTCTGGCCATGATCGGCGCCTTTATCGGCTGGCAAGGGGTGCTGCTGACCATTTTTTTGGGATCGGCCATCGGCACGCTTGTGGGTATGATAGCCATGCTCAAGGAAAGGCAGAACATGAAAATGCGCATCCCCTTTGGACCTTTTTTGGCTTTAGGGGCAGTCATCAGCATTTTTTTTGGCAATGAATTGATATTATGGTATTGGAACGTTTTAGCCTGATGCGGGCGTCTCGAAAAAGCAGATACCCGGGTCCGGAGGACCAGGTCAGAGACATTAGGCTTGGCCCCAAACAAATGCTCTGGATTGCTCTAAAACTGACTACACCCCTATGGGGTGATACCAGTGCCGGGCCCCCTGGACCTGGATATCTACTCTAAGCGGATTAAATCCATGAGAATAGCCGTCATTTCCGATATCCATGGCAACATGGAAGCCTTGCAGGAAGTTTTCGATGATATCGAAAAATCAGGTATTGACACAACCATCTGCCTTGGGGACATGGTCGGCTATGGCCCCGACCCAGAGGCGGTGGTGCAAAGGATCATATCGTGCGGCATCCCCACGGTTATGGGCAACCATGAACTGGCGGTATTGGATCCTGCATATATGGAACTCTTCAACCCGGCTGCCCGTAAATCCATCCTGACCATCATTCCCTGGCTTTCCGAGGAAAGCCTGGCCTTCATCTCCGGGCTGGAAAGCTCCCTGACCATGCACTCCGGACGGTTCGTGCACGGATTCCCGCCGGATTCCATTATCACCTACCTGTTTCAGGTCAATAATGACGGCCTGGTGGACGCCTTCCGTCAGTTGGAAGAGAAAATCTGTTTCGTGGGCCACACCCATAAAATGAGCATCGTGAGTTGGGACGGCAAGGACGTCAGCAAGGCCCCTCTCAAAAAAGGCCATGTAAAGCTGTATGCAGACAGGCAGTATATTATCAACAACGGCAGCGTGGGACAGCCCCGGGACGGGAACAACAGCGCTAAATACCTTATCTGGGACGTTGCCGATCACAGTTTGGATGTCAGGTTCGTTCCGTATCACATTGCCAAAGTCACCAACAAGATAGTTGAGGCCGGGTTGCCGGATGTTCATGCCGACCGGCTCTGGTAACGATCATTCAAAGCTCATGATTTTCTATCATGAGCTTTGAATGATCGTTCTACGCGGCTTCGCCGCTATAAACCCAAAGAGAGGTAAGAAATGATGTTGAATAGATTTCGGCCGGTTGTATCGGCCGCAATTATGGTTTTGTTTTTAGCCGCAACAGCAAGTGCGGGTTCGGTGAGTGTGGAAATCAATGCCAATGCAGATGACGTTGCCGGGGTGGTTGAATACGACTCCCAGGCGTTCGGAGCTGTCCTGAACACCGGTGGCGGCCTTATTTTCAGCAACAACGACTATACCCTCGGAAATCTTCACATCGCCCTCAAGGATGAATTATTCGCCCCTGCCCTGACGCTCGGCCTGGGATTCAAGGGGCTTGTAGGCGAGGCGGAAGTCTCAGAAGAGGATTACGACGTCACGACCATCGGCTTCGTGCTGCTGGGGGAATATGATTTTCGTAAAATTTACATCAACTTCCCGCTGTTGATCTTTGCCGAGTTCTCTGGATCTCCGGATCCCTTGAGCTTCAGGGATACAACCAGCTATATGGATTTCAATACCGGTATCCGGGCGTATATAGTCCGCACCGCGGCCATTGTCGCCGGCTACCGGGTATTAGAAATCAATTTTGAGGACAGTGACAGGTCGGATAAATTGACCGATGATGCTTTTTATATCGGCCTGCGGTTGACTTTTTAGGCCTGCGGCCGGTATTTACGCCTTCGGCGTGTAATTTATGCTTCGCACGTAATTTGACCTTCGGTCGTCATTTGGCCTGCGGCCGTAATTTATTGCCGCTATATGCCTAAAGCTGTCGGCAACAATAAATTACAGCGCAGCGAATTACACGCAGTGAATGACAGCGAAGCGTAATAACGCGCGCTATCGCTAATGACGGGCGAAGCCCTAATGACAAAGAGCTAGTTAGGCTAACTCTGCAACCTCGTCGGCAATCCCGCCGATGGCCTTGGAAACCGGCGAATCAGCATAGGTGGTCTGGATGGAAGACCCTGAATCACCGCATGCCACCACCCTGGGATCAAGGGGAATCCTGCCAAGGAAGCGGACGCCTGCCGCTGTTGCAGTCTTTTCTCCACCGCCCGAACCGAAAATGTCCACGCTCTCACCGCAGTGGGGGCACTCGAAACCGCTCATATTTTCAATCATGCCGAAAATATCCATTTTAACGGTTTTGCAGAAACTAATGGATTTGCGCACATCTGCCAGGGACACTTCCTGGGGCGTCGTGACGATGATCGCCTTGGCATCGGTAATGGTCTGGGCAATGGTCAGGGGTTCATCACCCGTTCCCGGCGGTGAATCGATGATCAGAAAATCGAGGTCCCCCCATTCCACGTCCCCGATGAACTGCTTGATGGCGGAAAACTTGATGGGACCCCGCCATATGATGGCGTCGTCTTTGCTGCTGGTGAGGGATTCGATGGAAACGGCCGAGAGGTTCTCGAGGCAACGCATGGGCTCCAGTTTTTGATTCTTGCTCAAACCGAGCATGCCCGTCAACCCCAACATGCGCGGAACGTCGGGCCCGTGCAAATCCACATCCATAATGCCGACCTTGTACCCTTTGTTGGCCAACGCGATGGACAAATTAACCGAGGTGCTCGTTTTACCGACGCCGCCTTTGCCGCTCATGACGATGATTTTGTTTTTTATTCTGCCCAGTGATTGGTTTACCGCTGCATCCTGCTCTGCCTGTGGATTAGCCTTCTTTTGGGCGTCCTTCATGCTGCTCTGAATCTCTACCATGTCAATGTATCTCCTTAGTTTATTTTAGCGCGATGATATTCATCTCCTCCGCAGACGCTGCATCCTTCAGGCCGGCCGGTGCCAAAGGGCTCCTCCCAGGTGTGGTCACAGCGATGACAGACAAAGGTCCTCGTGTTCTTAATCAGTTGGTAATTGCCGCCTTCCACGCGCACGGCCTTGCCGTTGATAATGGCATCGGCAATGACCTTTCGTGCCCGTTGAATAATCCTTCCGAACGTGGCCCGGGACACCCCCATCCGCTCACCGGCTTCCGCGTGGGACAGGCCCAGAAGGTCTGCCAGCCGAATGGCTTCCCGTTCATCAACCGTAAGGCAGACTTCATCCAAGTCAAGCACGGGAATGCCCCTGGGTTTGAAATAGTTGATTTTTGGATTGAACGCCACCAGGCGGTCTTTTTTCGGTCGTACCATCATACCTCCATATTGAGCATATGCTCACCAGGCAATTTAATGCACCTTTTAAGCAATGTCAAAGGGGTCATCAATATTTCAGATTCCTGTCCATTTAAGTTTGAAACAAGGGTACGGGGAGCAAGTATTCAAAGGTTTGTTTTCAGGAGTGAAACGCTCAACTTAGGTTGAAATATATCAGGGCATCCTTTACGAACATCAGACCGAACAGGCAGAGCACCAATCCCAGAATCCTGACAGTGTAGATATAATAACGGCTGTTGAGAAAATGCCGGGAGCGGCCTGCCACGATGGCAACCACACATTTGGCCCCCACCAGCAGGCAGTAAAACGGCACGATAAAGAGGGTTGCGGCCAACAGGCCAATATCGAACGCCTTCAGCATCAGCGGCCCGCCGATGGAAAACCAGAACATGTACGGGCTAGGGTTGAGAAAATTGGCCACAATGCCTTTAGTGATGGAATGGGGAGCTTCTGCCTGATCCACCGCGGCATCGCCCTTGAATATCAGACTTTCATAGCCGAGATAGATAAGGTAGCCTGCTCCGAACAGGGAAATCGCCCCCAGTATCGGGTCGAGGTGGGTGAGGCGGTCCAGAATGAACAGGGCGACGACGATGATCGGCAGGTCCGTCAGCAAAGGGGCCATGGCAACCTTAAGCCCTTCCCTCACCCCGTGCTTCAAGGTCTGCGTCATGACCAGCGTCAGCAGGGGCCCGGGCGAAATTCCAGCGCTCAGCCCAAGGGCCAGACCCGGCAGCAGATATGCAAATTCAGGAATGTTGCTCATGTGAACTTAAGTCAACTACCACCCCTAAAAAGGGTGGCATGATGTTAGTCCCAATCCGGATGAACCGGAATTGAATATCCAATAATCAATATCCAATGTCCAATTATCAAGTTTTAGCAGGGCTGAAGCCCTGAACTACATGGCATAAAGCCGACTGCTTTGTAGCGCAGGGATTTATCCCTGCCAAACCGTGTGCTGAATCCCGAATGCTTTTTATTGTTTGCCTTAACTTGGACATTGATCATTCGTTATTGGATATTGGTAATTCGTCCTTTTTTGGATTTTGGTCAGTGTCGGGCGCCAAAATCCTGCACAAACATGATGCGATTTCAATAAATAGGTACTAAAAGGGCCTGAGATATTTCACCGCCCGCTACGCTTGAGACGCAAAGGACGCTGATATTTAGATATAATTGGTTAAGTACAAAATTCAAGAAATCGTTAAATCTTTTGCTTTCGGAAAACCGACAACTTGACGATTCAACAATTTGACAATTCGACGATTATACTAACTCGTAGTTATAACCTCTGCGACTCTGCGGTGAAATTTAATTCTGGAACAAACCTCAAGGCTGCATTAATAGGCATCTATTCCCCTGTTCATGCTGCCCTGGACATAGCCTTCAAGGTCCAGGGCGATGTGGTCGAATCCCAATGGCCGCAGCCGGCGAATGATTTCCGCGGCCATCTCCTCCTGCAGTATATCGGAAAAAGCCTCAGGTGGAACCTCTATTCTGGCAAGGTTGCCATGATGCCTCACCCGGCAGTGTCGGAATCCCAGCTTATGCAGCGCCACTTCGGCCTGCTCGACCGTGGCAAGCTTCTCGGCGGTCAAGGTTGAACCGTAGGGAATACGCGAGGCCAGACACGCCATGGCGGGTTTGTCCCAGGTTTCCAGCCCCATTTCCTTTGACAGTTCACGAATGTCGGATTTGGTCAAACCGGCATCCATCAAGGGTGCCCTGATGTTCATTTCCCGGGCAGCCTGCAACCCGGGCCTGTAGTCGTTGAGGTCATCCAGATTAGCCCCATGGGCGACACATTGGATCTCTTTTTCCCCGGCCATCTTCAAGAGCAGCCCAAACAGGTGTATTTTACAATGATAACACCTGTCCGCAGGATTCCGGGTAAAATTCGGCAGCGCCATCTCCCCGGATGGGATTAAGGTGTGGCGGGCGCCGATCTTTTTTGCCAAAGCCTTGGCAGCTTTTTTTTCCTGTTCCGGGTGCACAGGCGAGAAGGCCGTAACTGCCAGCAGCCGCTGGCCCAGTATGCCGTGGGCTACTGCCAGCAGGAGAGTGCTGTCCACACCTCCTGAAAAGGCCACCAAGAGGGAATCCAGTTCCGACAAAATGGCCACCAGTTTATCCCTTTTTTCCAACAGGGTCTTCATGGCGTTGCTCCCAAATGCACCTGAGGTTTTTGTTAGCGTTTTTATTTCACTGTTAGGGCTGGCACAGAAAATTATTATCAAATATCATGTTAAAACCAGGCAACAAACGTTCACTTTAAGTATTTACAAATCAGGGACTATATTTTATGTTCCTGTCATCAGACAAGATATCATGCGCTGGAGAAACCGTTCAATCAATTAGATAGAAATTTTAGCCGTTTTTATAGTAGCAACACAGTCGCGTTTCATAATATCGCGGTACACGAATTTATTTCGTGGACATAATACGCCAATTTATTTGCAATATCAAAGGGGTTTTTTATGGGAAAAGACAGCTTGATCAAATCCACCTCCAAAAAGAAAAACACGTCCTCGAAAAAGGATGAAGATAGCGCCAATGTAAAGGACAAAAAGGCCAAGGCTGCCAAAAAGACAACCACCAAAGCGAAAAAGAGCACCAAGGCCGCTCCGAAAAAAGCGAAAACAACTGTTAAGGGCAAAGCTGCCAGCCCAGCCAAGGCAAAAGCCCCAAAGAAGTCTAAAACCACGGCCAAGTCCAAAACAGCGGCTAAAACAAAAACAGTTGCCGCAAAAAAAGCTGCTGAAGAGAAAGCCGTTGCTGAAAAGGCTGCTGCTGAAAAGACTGCCGCTGAAAAGGCTGCTGCTGAAAAGGCTGCCGCTGAAAAGGCTGCTGCTGAAAAGGCTGCCGCTGAAAAGGCTGCCGCTGAAAAGGCTGCCGCTGAAAAGGCTGCCGCTGAAAAGGCTGCTGCCGAAAAAGCTGCCGCTGAAAAGGCTGCTGCCGAAAAAGCCGCCGCTGAAAAAGCTGAGGCAGAAAGAGCCGCCGCTGAAAAAGCTGAGGCAGAAAGAGCTGCCCAAAAACCCAAACCATCCATTAGCTACGCACCACCCCCGGATACAGCCAAACCAGCCGACACGCCCAATCGCCCCATTCAGATTGCCGTCGGCGTGTTTGCTCTTTTGATTTTTCTGATTATCAGCGCGAGCTATATGAACAAAAAACAGTACCATATCAGACCGGTTAACGGCGCCATCGAAGTATGGCAGGGGAATTTCGCACCCAAGGGGACCAGCCTCCTGGTTTCCCTGCCCGGGGAAAAACTCAATGCCCCGGCTAAGAAGGTATATTCACGCCAGGAAGTCTATCCCGTGATTTTCAACTATTACAAAGAAAAGGCCATTACCCTGATGGATGTCAAGGGAATGCCTGACTTTGAAACGGTAAAATTTTATTTGGAACAGGCGCTCTGCTACAGCACAACGACCAAAGAAAAAGCAGACGTAAATGCCCGAATCAGCAACATCGATTTCATGGTTCTGATGTCCAAGGCTGATGCTGCCATGAGCAAAAAAACGGTGGCCTCTTTCGAGACAGCCCTTCAGCACCTGGGCCAGGCTGCAAAACTGGATCTCGAGGACTTCCAGGAAACACAGATCAAGAAAAAAACAGAATATGCCAAGCAAACGCTTGACCAACTGAAGCAAGAGGAAGCCGCCGCAAAGGCAGCGGCCAAAAAGGCTCAAGAGGCCTCGGCTGCCAAGAAGAAAGCCGGCGCCAAAAAAGAGGATGCCAAGCCGAAAGATGTGAAAACAGAAAACGCCCACTAAGCTATTCGGCTGATATGATAATGAAATGAGGGGATTCCACATTGGAGTCCCTTCGTTAATTCCAGAGACCAGAACCACAGAGGACAGAAATCCAGTAGGCAGTAGGGAGAAATATAGAGGGGGGAACCACAGAGGACAGAAGACGGAAACAGATGAACCTCCAACATCGAACATTGAACACTGAACATCGAACCATTGGCACTTTGCTTTTAGCCGAATGCTCAGAAAAACTAAACGCTATTGGCTGACAAGCCATATTCGACGTTCGGCGTTGGATGTTGGATGTTCGATGTTCATTGTTTTGTGAGCCTGAAACCTGACTCCCGAAACCCTGTTTGCACCCTTTACACCATTGGTCTTTTTTTTGAGGAACGTTTCATATGAAAAAACGAATACTGTTCATCCTGGTCCCTGCCCTTCTGATTCTTCCTTCCCTGGCGTCGGCAGAAGAAAAATTTCCCAAGCACGGATGGAAAGATGCCCCCAATCCTTTGGCCAGCACCGAGGCCGTGGTGGGGGGTGAAATATCAATATTTGCGGGGCAATACCCAAAAAGCCTCAACTACTACCTGGACAACAACAGCTTCACGGCTGAAATTTTCGGAGCCATGTTCGAGACCCTCCTGAACATGAACCCTCTGACCCTGGCATACGAACCCAACCTGGCGAAAAAATGGTCCATCTCAGATGACAAAAAATCCTTTACCTTTACCCTGGACCAACGGGCCAAATGGAGCGACGGCCGTCCCATTACAGCCCAAGACGTCAAGTGGACCTTTGATGCCATCATGGACCCCAATAACCTGACCGGTGTGCACAAGGTCAGCCTGGAACGGTTCGATTCACCCACGGTGCTGGACACATACACCATTCGCTTTACAGCCAGGAATGTGCACTGGGTGAACCTGTCGGCGGTCGGGGGCTTCCACATTCTGCCCAAACACAGTTTCGGCCAGCAGGACTTCAATAAAATCACCTTCGAGTTCCCGGTGGTCTCCGGCCCCTATGCCGTCCACTCCATCGATGAAGGCCTGTCGCTGACATTGAAGAGGCGCGAAGAATGGTGGGATATCAATGCCCAGCGCAATCAAAATACGGGCAATTTCGAACAGCTGAAATTCCGCTTCTTTGCGGAGCGGGAAAACGCCTTCGAAGCCTTTAAAAAAGGGCTCATCGACCTCTACCCTGTTTACACCTCACGGTTGTGGGTCAACGAAACCAAGGGAGACCGTTTTTCAAATGCCTGGATCGTCAAACAAAAGGTTTACAACGCCAAACCCATCGGGTTTCAGGGATTTGCCATGAACATGCGCAAGCCGCCGTTTGACGACGTCAAGGTAAGAAGAGCCATGGCCCATCTTCTGGACCGCCGTAAAATGAACAGTACGCTCATGTACAGCCAGTACTTTCTACACAAATCCTATTTCGAAGACCTTTACGACAAAAGCCACCCCTGCCCCAACCCGCTCATAGAATTTGACAAACAAAAAGCACGCCTGCTTCTCGCGGAAGCAGGCTGGGTCGTCAACCCCGCAACCGGCTGGCTTGAAAAAAACGGCAAACGATTCTCCTTCCGCTTCCTGATCAGCCAGGCCTCGCTTGAAAAATTCCCGGCCATCTATGCCGAAGACTTGAAAGATGTCGGCATAGAACTGATCATCGATAAAAAGGATTGGGCGGCCTGGGCCAGGGATATGGACGACTTCAACTACGAAATGACCTGGGCCTCCTGGGGATCGGGGGTGTTTAAAAACCCTGAAGGCATGTGGCAGGCTAAAGAGGCGGACCGTCGCAGCGGCAACAACATCACCGGGTTTAAAAACGACCGTGTGGATCAGCTCATCGAAAAGCAGAAAAGCATCTTTGACATTACTCAGCGCAATGAATTGTATAGGGAGATCGACCGGATCATTTACAGCGAAGCCCCTTATGTCCTGCTGTGGAATATCAACTACACCCGGCTGCTGTACTGGAACAAGTTCGGCACCCCCGAAACAGTGCTTTCAAAATATGGCGATGAAACCAGCGCCTACTGGTATTGGTGGATCGACGCAGACTCCCAGGCCGATCTCCAAGATGCCATAAAGAACCAACTGCCGCTGCCGCCCAAGGAAGCCGCGGTCCGCTACGACGATGCATTTTGATCACCTTTGCTCTCTTTACCGTGGCCCTGTTCGTAAAGGGCCTGACCCAGGATATACTGCTGGAGGCAGGCGTCCTGCTGGTGTCCATCAAACTAATCATGATGGCATACAAAACCAGTACGGCCAACAAAGAAATAAAGAAGGAACTTCAGGAAATCAAGCAGATGATCGCGGAGGCCAGAGTTCCAGAAGACTGATTGCCAGAGGTCTCCAATATCGTTGATGAGTTGGAGAGATATTCACGGTGCAAGACAATTGATTTATGCAAACGAAATCAATTCATTTTTTTCAACACTGGTTCAATATCAATGTTGATTTTTCTCAAACTAACTGTAACTGCATCGGGAAGCAAAATGTTTATATTGCGTATATGGTCATTACTTGATTGGCACTATCTCAAGGTTCGGCTTTTATAAAGAAGTGCTTTGAAGCATCCAAGCGACACAGCGATGAGTGAATTCATTTCACTTGTCAAACTTCGGCGACTCAATGTAATACTAACGGTGTCGTGCTCCCAATATCCTGACAGGAGGAACAATGGGTAATGTTCAAGTGGCCCAAATCAGTGTTCCAAAAGATTGGATTGATTTTGGAATTGGTCAACCCCAGGTAGACATTCTCCCTATTGAGCTGTTGGAAGAGGCCGCCCATCACCGGTTTCAGGAAAAAGACCGAAATATTCTGCAGTACGGTATGCAGCAGGGTAACGGCGCCTTCAGAATGGCCCTGGCACGGTTTTTGGGTGCGCATTACGGAAAAACCGTCGACCCGGATCATCTCCTGATCAGTGCCGGGAATTCCCAGGCGTTGGACATGATTTGTGCGCTGAAAACGCGTCCAGGGGACACGGTGATTGTCGAAGAACCTTCCTATTTTCTGGCTTTGCGCATCTTTGCCGACTACAAGTTGAACGTCGTTGGCACGTCTGTTGATGAAAATGGGATCATCATCGAGGCTCTGGAGGAAAAGCTGAAAAAACACAAACCGGTTTTCTTATATACGATACCGGTTTTTCATAATCCTTCCGGCGTGACACTATCAACGGACCGCCGTGAGGAACTCGTTGGCTTAAGCGAGAAATATGACTTTTTAATCGTTGCCGATGAAGTCTATCAACTGCTGGGCTATACGTCTGCACCGCCACAACCCATGGCCTATTACGATACTTCGGAAAGGGTTCTTTCGTTGGGGTCGTTTTCCAAAATCCTGGCACCGGGGCTGCGCTTGGGATGGATACAGGCCAAACCAGGGTTGCTGGATCCGTTTATCGTGTGCGGTTACCTGGATAGCGGGGGCGGCCTCAACCCTTTTGTCTCCAGCCTGGTGGGCAGTATGCTGGAATTGGGCTTGCAGGAGAGCTATTTAAAGGAGCTTAGAAAGGTTTACGGCGAACGCATGCTCGCTTTGAGTGGCGCACTCCGGCAGAAAATTCCAGATCTTAAATTCGCTGATCCATCCGGGGGTTATTTTATCTGGTCTTGTTTGCCCAAGGGTACTGATAGCGAATCACTGTTGGCCAATGCCAGTAATCACAAGGTGGGTTTTCAGCCCGGCATTAAATTTTCATGCAACAAAGGCTTGCGGAACCATTTGCGGCTCTGTTTTGCTTTCTATGGAAAAAACGATTTAGTGAAAGGCGTTGAGCGTCTTGCGCGAGCAATTGATTAGGGTTCTGTATTTTTGCCTTGAGCCTGCCTGACAACTGCATCAATTTGTTTTTCAACTTCTTTTGGTAATAAGGTGGCAGGTTTTTCTGCCAGCATGGCAAGGGCCTTCTTTTCAACGACTTTGAAAATGTCCAGGGACCCATCCTCTTCCCATAATTCCCAGTTTCTGCGTTCCATGAATTCGGGCATCCATAATTCTTGGCGAAAGTTATCGTAGGTATGAGGATGGCTTAAAAAAGTACCACCGGGACCGACATTTTTTATGGCTTCCAGGGCCAGTGATTCATTATCAACTTTCAATTCTCTGGCCATGCGGCTGATACCGGCCATGCACTCATTGCAAAAAACCAAGTCCGGAAAGTCCACCACCAAATCCATGTCCAGCTGCATGGCATCCATGAGATCAGCTGCTAGACCGGTTACGGTTCCGATCATGCCGGTTTCATAACCGGCCTGAGCATCAATCACTTTGGCATCCCGCAGCAAGGCGGGCATGCGTACCGGGAGGTCAAGAAATCTCCCCATTTGAGCCATGGCGACTTTCAGGATCCCAAATTCTGGGCAAGCCATGGAAATATTTCCGCTCTTCATGTCGATTCCGCGGGCAAAACTGGTGTAGACAATAGGCGCTCCCGGATTCACCAGCTGTGAGACAACGATGCAGGCCAGGATTTCCGCGTGCGCCTGGGCCACGGTACCGGCAATGGTTATTGGAGAAGACGTCCCCAGAATGGGGCCGGAGCTGACAATGGCCGGAATGTTCATGCGGCTCATTTCCATCAGCGCCTCCAGGGATTCCGCATCGATCCCAAGGGGCGGCAGGGTCAAAACCCAGCCGGAGATGAACGGTCTATCGTAAAAGCGTTTTTCATCACCGAGCGCAATGGCCCCCATTTTTGCGGCGTCTTGAACACAGCGGACACCCAGCATTCCACCGGTGATGTGTTTGCTGGTGTTTTTGATGGTGGTCGCCCATGTGTACCAATCGTTGAATTCTTTGGGGACTTCCTGGGGGGTTACCAGCCCACCGTTGACCCGGATATGTTCCAGGTCATCGGCCATGCGCGTCAAGGCCGCCAAGTCGCCGTTTGTAGCCAGTCGCTTCTGACGCGTATGCGGATCAATGACGTTAACTGCCATAGTCATGCAGGCCAGGGCCGGGTCGTGTTTATTAAAAGTAACATCATGTTTGGGTTCGCGACCGTACAAGGTGACGTCTTTTCGTTTTGGCAGCGTTTCAATGGCACTTCGTACCAATCGTTCTGGAAACCGCACCACATTTTTATCCACAATGTCAGCCCCGTTTTGGGACACGAGTTCAAGGGCCTCATCGTGGGGCAAACGCATACCGATTTCTTTTAAAATTTTCAGCGATTGGTCGTGAAGAAGCTTAACTTCTTTGTCGGATAAAAACTGAATAATCGGTTTCATAAGTACCACCGTCTCTGTGTATAAGCACAATCATTTCAATAGAGCAGCTTGGTTTGGCTTACTGTTACACTATCGTTTTGCAAGCTTAGGATTTGGATACAACATTGATTTCGATGGCGCCCTCTGCCGGGCAAACCGAATAGCAGCCGCCGCAGCCGATACAGTTGTCCGTTTCCACCCAGGTGGCTTCATCACCGGGTTGCATGGCCTGGTAGAAACAAGCCTTTAGGCAACGGCCACAATTGATGCAAGGTTCGGCATTCACCCGGGCCTTCTCAGGCGGCATTTCCGAGTAGGCCAGAGAGGCGTCGGTGGCGACGCCCAAGAATTCGTCAACCGAGCCGTACCCTTTTTCATCCATCCATTTTTCGAGCTTCTGCACCTGCTTGCCCAGCCACTCATAGCCGTATACCATCACCGCCGAGCACATCTCCACGATGTGGGCGCCGCTCATCATGAACATCACCACATCCCGCCAGTCATAAGCACCGTTGGTTCCGGCGATAAACACGTTGCGTTCTTTATAGTGCTGCCGGATATCATGGATCCAGCGCAGGGTCAGCGGTTTGATCCAGGGACCGCCGCAACCGGCTTTGCCGTAGATCAGCGGCTTGCCCGTTTCGATGTCCGGCACGAAACCGATAAAGCGGTTGGTCAAGGTCACGGCCTGGGCTCCGGCGTCCATCAACTGGCCGGTAAACTCGATGAGGCTGGTCACCTGAGGGGTAACTTTGATCAACACCGGAATATCCACTGCTTCGCAAACCTGGCGGGTGACGTTACAGGCGTATTCAAAATCCTGGCCCACTTCCATTCCGGTCTTAACACCCGGCATCAAATGCGGATGGGGGCAGCCAAAATTGCACTCCAGCAGCGGTACTCCGGTCTGCTCCATCTGTTTGGCCAGTGTGACCCACCCTTCGGTGGTCACCGAACCGATGGAGCCGATCACCACGGCATCGTGATCGGCAGCATATCCTACGGCTTCTTCGACCTCCGGCAAAAACTCTTCAGGGGGTTCCAAAGCCAGTCCGGAACGGCCGTAGAGGCTGAAGGCGCGGGGTACCTTACCGCAGGCCACCTCATGTTTTTGATTTAAAAAACGCCATTTGGACCGGGTGGTCAGCTCGCGCATATCCGGGGAATCACTCATGGTTTTGACGATCACCCCTCCGGCGCCAGCATCGATGCATTTTTTCATGTTGTGGGCGTTCAGGGTAGGCTCCGCCGATGCGGCCACCAACGGGTTTTTAATTTTCACGCCGCAAAAATCAATAGACAGATCTGCCATGAGTCATTCTCCTTATCTATTCGTTTTTGTTACAGAATTAGATGTTTCAAAAACTAAGGATTTGCGCAGAAATAAAATCGCAAATTTTCAGAGTTCAGGCACCCGCTCAGCAAGGCACGAAAATGCAGAAATATCCAGCATATGTCGAAAGCCCCAAGATATTCAGGAAAGCCAGGATACGCGATCATTGTAAGCACTGAAGCGCTCACGGGTGCTATTAACTTCAGATAAGTCGATCTCGCTTTTTAAGATAACATCCTCGTCTCCCCCGCTGGCCAATATCACACCCCAGGGGTTGACCATCATGCTGTGGCCCACAAAGGTGGTGCCCAGGTTGGGGCCCACCGAATTGGCCGAAACAAGAAAGCATTGATTCTCCAGCGCCCGAGCTCGGTTAAAAATGATCCAATGCTCAAGACGTGGATAAGGCCAAGCCGAACAGATCAGAAAAAGCTTAGCACCCTGTTCGGCCATGCGCCGGAACAATTCGGGAAAGCGCAGATCATAGCAGGTCGCCATACCTATCTTGCCCAAAGGTGTATCGGCGACGATGACCTTCTCACCTGGTGTTAGAATCTGGGTCTCCCTGGAATTGTGGCCGAATAGGTGTATTTTGTGGTAGTTGGCCAGTATATCGCCATCGGGTGCGAGCAAGTAGCTTGAGTTATAGTAGCTGCCGCCCTCCTTTTCCACAAAACTGCCGGTATGCAGGAAAATATCCGCCTCCCTGGCAGCCTGCCTGAGGGTAGTCAGGGTTGGGCCTTCACGGTCTTCGGCTTCGGACTCATAGCGGTCGAAGCTCATGAAACCGATATTCCAGATCTCCGGCAGGATGACGAGATCAGCATCTGCGGTTTTTTTTATGTTTTCGAGGGCCTTGGCAATGGTTTGCTCTTTGTCGCCTTCTACGACGCTCATTTGGATGGATGCTACATGCATAAACTGGCTCCTTTTTATAGACAATCTTCCCTCGATTTTATTCGACGTCTAAATAATCCAAAGTCTGGACACCATAGTTGACACTCAAACTGCGTTTCAATATTGGATCGTGCAACCCGGCAATGAAGCGCTCTCCATAGATATACTGGCCGCTGATGGTTCCCACGGTGCCGGAAAATATCAGGGTGCCGTCCAGTTCGCGGCCCACTTTGGAGCGCACAAAATCCATCAAAGATGCAGGATTTAAAATCGTGGCCAGGCGACCGTCCTGGTTGGGAACGGTTTCGCCGGCGTTGACCACCTGGCTGTCGAAGGTCAGTTCATCCCAGTGCGGCTCCACATCGGACAAAAGCCAGACAGAGGGGCACATGACATTGGGGCAGATCTGTTTGGACCGGGGGATGTCGGTCTCCTCCAGCAGGCGGTCGGTGTGGTCGCTGCCCATGCCCACATAAATGGTTTGGGCATCCTGGATCAGTAGAACGTATTCGACTTCGCCGGCGGTTTTATCCCCGTAAACCTCGATGTCCTTGTCAATCACCAGCGCCCTGGTATTCACAGGAAATAGCGCCGGCGTACTCTTGGGGCCCGGAATGCCCTTGGCCGCAAGTTCGGCAATATATTTGCGCACAACTTCCTGATCCCGTCCCACGTAGCCGGCGTTGATCATGCGTGTAAAATTGAAGGCCAGAGGCTCGCTGGATTCCGCCCTCTGTAAGGTCAAATTGATCTGCAATGGTTCACCTCGCTTTATTTTTTGTAATAGCGGATCTCGAAGGTCACACAACCGTTGGGGATGCGATAAGGCCCATGGGTCATTCCCGGCGGTCGACAGGCATAATACCCGGGCAGAAAGGTCTGGTCCTTGGCGATGTCGTACAAGGTGCCTTCCACGATCAGAACCTCTTCCCAGAAATCATGCACCAAGGTTTCGCTGGTTTCGATTCCCGGCGGAAATTTGAGCATGCGGGTATAATCTCCGGTGTCCGGGTCATGGCTCAGGATTTTCTCTTTGATTCCCAAACTATCCCCCTCAACATTTTTCCATTCATACTCAGTATCATAATCAGTAAATTCTATTTCCGGTTTTGGCATTTATTTTTTCCTCATTGTTTGTAAGCATTAAGTTTATACTTCATTTATATTAAAAATTTTTGAATATCTTTTTCCTAAACGTGGAGAGATCACCTGGATAATTTCCATGAAACCACCACTGAGAAATCGAACTGCAAGGATCATGATCACGGCGAAAATTAAAAGGCTGTAGCCGCTTGCCCATCCACTGATCAATTCTTTAACGATCACAACAAAAAAAGAGCCTAAGATCGGTCCATAAACCGTCCCCAGCCCCCCAATGATCACAATTAAACAGACATATCCCATTTGATCAAGACCACCAATACCGGGATCTATCAATCCTAAAAAATGAGCGAAATAGGCACCTGCCAGCCCTGCCCATGCACAACCAAAAGCAAAACCGAAGACTTTCCAGAACCGGGTTTTAATACCCATGCTTTCGGCAGCATCAATATCATCCCGGACCGCAAAAAGGTTGAGGCCCCAACGGGAATGATACAAGAATACTGAAACTAAAAAAGCAATTATCATTAGTCCCAGACCGATAAAATATCCATACAGCTCAGCATTGGGCCCTGAAGCAAATGTGGGTGCTAACAATCCCCCAGTTCCCCCGGTTATTTGATGTTCGGCTGTAATAATTACATTGACCACCTCTGCAAAGGCCCATGTGACAAGGCACAAATAAAAGCCACGCACCCTTAAAATGAGCAACCCGATGAGTATACCGAAAAATCCAGCGACCAAAGCACCAGCTACAAGTCCCAGAAATGGTGACAGGCCAATATGCTTGGCCAGCAACGCCGATGTATAGCCCCCGATTGCCGGAAATGCCGCATGACCATATGAAAATAGTCCGGTATAACCAAAAATGATATTCCAGCCTATGGTCAGTATGGTATAGTAAAAAGCCATACTTAACACAGTAATCCAAACAGAAGGTAATGTCTTCGGTGCAATCAGACCCAACACAATTATTGTAATGGCGATAATTATTTCGTTTCTTTTCATAAGACAGTCAATTCTCTATTTTTGTCCGAAGAGTCCCTGGGGTCTGAACAAAAGGAAAAAACCCATCATCAAAAAACCAATGGCATCTTTATAGGCCGATGAAATGTAAAAAGCACCCAATGTTTCGGTGATGCCCAGCATTAACCCGGCCACCAATGCACCGGCAATAGAACCCAGACCACCGATAGCCATGACTTCATAGCTTTTAACCAGGGGAGAACCCCCAATAGTAGGGGACAAGGTGAAAATTGGAGCAACCAGGGCGCCTGCCGCACCTGCCAGCGCACATGCTACACCGCAGGCAATCCAGCTTTCCTTGCCGATATCGACACCATTTATTTTTGCTCCATTGCGAGACTGGGTGGTGGCCCTCCATCCACGGCCTCGCCACGTTTTCTTTATAAACAGTGCCAGCCCAAGAACGAGAATAAGAGAAACAACACCGGCCAAGACCTCATTGCCACTGATCTTGACGCCCAGAATGTGGACATCTGAGGTAATATAATCAGCTGGTTTATGACGGAAAGGCCCAAAGACTTTGATTGCCAATTGCCGGAAAAAGAGTAGCAAACCAAAAGTCATGATCAGAGCATAATCCATCGGCTTTTCCATTTCCTGCGTATGGATGGGGCTCAGTAAAAGTTTTTCAACGATAGCACCGAGTGCAAAAGTGACGACAATGGCTACAGGCACTGAAAAATAAAAGGGCAACCCCAGCAGTGTCGATGCATAATAGGCCATATAACCGCCGATCATATAGAACTCGCCATGAGCAAAATTAATGATCCGCATAACACCGTTTAAAAGCGCCAGACCGACACCCATAAGCGCATACACCAACCCAATTGTTATGCCGCGTATAATCAGTTCTAATAACATGTACGAATCTCCAGGAACAAGATTCCGGGGTGTTTTGTCCCAACCCCGGAATCTTTTGATCGGCTTAAATACAGTCAGTTATGGGTATATCTGTTCGCGTTTATAATTTTTACCTTCAACTGCAGTCAGCTCATTGATGAACAATTGATGCCCCATCCACTGATTCCAGATGGGTCCTGGGCCTTCTTTACGTTCAAATGTAATCAGGCCTGTAGTGCCTTCAAATTTTGTGTCCTTTAAGGCTGCCGCTATCGCTTTTGGATCGGATGATTTGATACGTTCCATGGTTTCTGCAAGAATCATCACCTCATCATACAGGAAAAGAGCAAAAACAGGTGGCACGGTACCGTATTTTGCTTTGTATGCTTTTTTAAAGCTTTCACCCAAAGGAGAGAGCTTGAGTTCATCTGACTCAAAGGTAGCATAGGTCACCCCGACACCCTTTTCACCCAGAATTTCCTGAAAGGCTGGATAAGTTGGCCAGTCCCAGGAGCAAAGGATTTTCATTTCAGGAGAAAGTCCGATTTCCAGGGCTTGTTTTGGAATAAGGTTGGTTGCCTCATAAACCGCGGCAATAACAAGGAGTTCAGGTTTGGGTGACTTGGCCTTTAGCTGCAGAAGTTGTGGTTTGAGGTCTGTTGCTTCCTGGGGATAACCGATACTGTATACGTTGAGCCCTGCAGCTTTTGCAATTTTTTCCAGGTATTCGGCAAAACCGGTGCCAAACGCATTGGTTTCATAAAGAATACCGATATTTTTGAAATTTTCTTTAATATACGGCAGTGCCAGTTGAGCAATTTCTGCATTAAAAGGCCCCACACGATAGACATAATCAGAATGACCTGCGGTTAAATCGTCGGTCCAGCTGTAATGAAGCATCATCGGTACCTGCATTTGAGTGGCGACCTTTTCCTGGGCCACGGCTACCGAACTATGCCACAGCCCGACAACAGCAGAAACATTTTCTTTGGCAATCATTCGTTTAAGTGCGATGACGCCGGCCGCAGGTTTTCCCTCATCATCCGCCACGACAACCTCAAGTTTTTTTCCCATGACCCCGCCTTTGGCATTGATCTCTTCTACTGCCAATTCAACAGTCTGTACGTTGATTTTACCGGATCGAAAGTCACCGGTTGACAATGGTGTCACCACACCCAATTTAATGGTGTCTGCTGCAATCACCCCGTTGGGGATAAAAAAGACAAATAATACAAAGATAAGTGTGATTAATAAAATTGATTTTTTCATGGGACCTCCTTTAAAGTTAAAGTTATTGTTACACACCTAAATAATTCTTTTTAATATGTTGATTGTCCAGTAATTCTTTGCTGTTTCCCTGCATGGAGATTCTGCCGTTTTCAAGCAAATAACCACGCTGGCTGATCTTCAGAGCGTGAAAAATATTTTGTTCAGTCAATAAAATGGTGGTTTTTTCTTCCTTATTGATCCGGACGAGCGCTTTTAGAATATCATTAATTACTATGGGTGCCAGTCCCAGGGAGGGTTCATCCAGCATGAGCATTTTAGGATTACACATTAAACCGCGCCCCACAGCCACCATCTGACGTTGTCCGCCGCTGAGGGTTTCTGCCTGCTGATTTTTACGCTCAAATAAAATTGGAAACAGATCAAAAACAAACTCCATCTGTCTTTTTATATTTTTCCGTGACGCTTTGGGATAAGCACCCATTAATAGGTTTTCTCCAACACTCATTTGACCGAAAAGCCATCCCTCCTCAGGAATCAGGGCCAGCCCCAGAGAGGCTACATTATAGGACTCAAGGCCCTGAATGGGGCTGTTTTCAAAAGATATGCCACCCTGTTTTGGGATCAGCATGCCGGCGATGGTTTGGAGCAAGGTTGATTTACCTGCTCCGTTGGGGCCCAGTATGCATACAAACTCTTCAGCTTGAATTTCAAGGGAGACAGAGTAAAGGGCCTGGAGGCCGTCATAAAAGACATTTAAATTTTCAATTTTCAACATAAGTTTGCTTATTTTTCCTGAAATTTGTATTCTTCACCAAGATAGGCTTCTATCACTTTGTCGTTATTGGCAATATCTGCCGGACTTCCTTCTGCAATGAGCGCACCCTGGTGCAGGCAAAAAATATGATGCGCCGTCTCCATGATGGCACTCATCACATGTTCAACCCATAAAATTGTCACCTTGAATTCCGAATGAATCCGGTTAAGAATAGCCATCATATCCTTAGTCTCCGTGGGATTCAGCCCGGCAATTGTTTCGTCAAGAAGTAACAAATCAGGGTTTACCGATAGCGCACGGGACAGTTCTAAAAGCCTTCTTTCCTGGAATGTAAGTGTTTTAGCCAAACGGTCACGTTTGCTCCAAAGACCGGCCAGATCAAGCAGTCCTTTATAATCGGTCTCTCCTGGTCTGGCACAGACCTGAAGATTTTCACTGACACTCATATTCATAAAAGGCCGTGGTATCTGATAGGTTCGGCCTATGCCGGCACGGCAGATTTGATGCGGGCGCAAGCCGGAAATAGTTTGGCCCATAAAAGTGATATTACCCTGGGTGGGTTTGTGAACACCTGTAATACAATTTATAAAGGTTGTTTTCCCTGCGCCGTTCGGTCCGATTAAAGCTACAATTTGATGCTTGAAGATATCCAGCGTGATATCCTTAAAAACAACCAATCCTCCGAAAGCCATAGAAAGATTTTTAGCCTGGAGCAGTGATTCCTGCTGCGGATTGTCAATCATACTTATCCTCTCTCCCAAACAAATCAGTGTATGTAATATATCAGCAACAATTATTGCTTAATCTTCCCACTGTCAAGAAAAAAATACAATATTTCATTCCTGGTTAAAATTATTCAATATTTTGAATAAAATATTTATTATTTCATGTTAAATTAATTAGATATAATATAAGATTTTGAAGTGATCTGGCAGAAAAACAATAAAAATATATAAATAAGAATGACTTGACAAGATTTAAACCCATGTAATATATTACATGCGCACGTGATAATATAGTTAATAGGAAGCACTATCAAAAGGAACTCTGATGCCAAAACTTGCCAGCCTAAAACAGCCTGACACACTTGCCAAGTTAGCCTATGGTGCAATAAGGGAGTATATTCTATCCGGACAGTGGAAGATAGGGGTACTTTATAATGAGAAAGCGATTGCAGCTGATCTTGGCATCTCCAGGACACCGGTCAGAGAAGCTCTTTTGGAATTAGCCTCTCAAGATTTAATTCTATTTCTGCCCCGCAGGGGATTGATGATCAATCGCTTCACCTTGCGGGATGTGGATGAAATTTTTGAATTAAGAAAAGCCATTGAGATGGCAGCCGTGGAAAAGGTTAGCAGGGCCACCCCGCCGTTTGACTTGTTTGAGATTGAGAAATCTTTATTCCGTCAACGAAAATCGGCAAAACAAGAAGATTACAGCTCATTTATTGAAGCTGACAGGCTGTTCCATACCAGCTTTAGTGAATTGACAAACAATCGTCGAATGATTGCAATTTTAGAAAATATCCGGGATATGATCCATCTGATGGGTGTAAAAGCATTGGGGCTGAAAGGTCGTTCCAAAGAAGTAATTCAGGAGCATCAAGCTATTTTTGAGGCAGTAAAAAAAGGTGATGTAGAAGAGGCCCGCAGGTCCATGAGTTATCACTTGGATCAAAGCAAGGCGGCGGTTAAGGAAACAGAATTATAAAAACGAAGTGGGACAAAATACCGAGGAGACGGGCCATATGAAAAAAAGAGAAGAACGCCTAATTCTGGGAAAGGGACAATATACGGATGATCTTGATTTTGCAAACATGGCTCATCTCGTTTTTGTGGGAAGCCCCCATGCCCACGCAAAAATTGTAAGCATCAACTCTGAAAAGGCGGTGAAACTGCCCGGAGTCCTGAAGGTCATCACAGGCCGGGACATGATGGAGCATACTTATCCCCTGCCTGTTCAGGCAAACTTTAAAGGTGAAGGATGGACCTGGCGGCTTGTCCATGTGTATGCCATCCCTGAAGACAAGGTCCGCTGGTTTGGCGAACCAGTTGCTGCAGTGGTGGCCGAGGATGAAGATACGGCAAGAGTTGCGGCAGACTTGATCGAGGTAGAGTATGATCAGCTCCCTCTTGCTGGAAATGCTGTTGAAGCCCTGGCGCCGGGCGCACCTAAACTTTATGATGACTGGGAAGATAACAAACAGGTCCATCTGAAATTTGATTTTGGAGACCCTGACAAGGCATTTGAAATGGCTGACCAGGTTCTCAGGGTCACCAACCGTGAAGGCAGGGTCACGGGCCTGCCAATCGAACCCAGGGGGTGTGTGGGGGTTTATGATCATAGGAATGATTTCCTTGAAATGTGGGGATCTTTTCAAACCCCATTTCTTTCAAGGCATAACATTGCCGCTACCCTTGGAATGCCCGAGGCAAAGGTTAAAATTAATTCCGTTGACATTGGCGGTGCCTTTGGACTGAAAATCCATGCCTGGAAGGAAAATGTCGTGGCTCTTGCCTCAAAACTAATTGAACGACCTGTAAAATGGATTGAGCCTCACAGAGATTTTATGGCCACAGGCCCCCATCAGAGGGATGTCGTCTTTGAAGGGGATATCGCGTTTAAGAACGATGGGACACTGCTGGGTTTAAAAGCCCAGGTCACCCATGATCTCGGGGTTGAAAGTACCAACAAGGGGATTGCGGCCCTGAGTATCTTCCCTGCCTGTTCTTCTCCAACCAATATGTATAAATGGGTGGGCATGCATGTAGAGGGCATTGGTGTTGTAACCAACAAATCCTTTTATTGTGCCTACAGGGGATATGGCAAGGACAAGGGAATAAAATTTATAGAGACGGCCATTAACCAAGTGGCAAAAAAACTTGGTATGACCCCTGAAGCCATCCGGTTTAAAAATTTTATACAGCCCCATGAATTTCCCTTTCATCAGATAAATAATTATATGCTGGACAGTGGGGATTATCCTGCAATTCTAAACAAAGCCATTGAAATGGCAGATCTTGACACCCTACGCAAAAAAAAGAAAAAGCTTGAACCGGCCGGTCAATATCTTGGTATCGGCATCATTACATCCATTGAACCGGCCGGGGTTGCCGTTCCCAACTGTCAGATGGGCGGGATCACCCAGGCAAGGGTTTTGATGACACCGGACGGCAGTGTCGAAGTGTACAGTGATCGAACAGAGATCGGACAGGGATCAGAGATCAGTCATGCCGTAATTGCTGCCGATATCTTAGGCATGGAGCATGAAGATATCCATATAAAAAAAGTAACTTCTGATTTTATCGGACAGGGGCCTTTGTCAAGCAGGGGAGCAGTCTATCCTGCCTCTGCAGTTGCCAAAGCCTCAAAACTTTTAAAGCAAAAAATAATTCACTGTGCATCAACACTTTTAAACATAGAACGATCAGAAGTGGTAGTTGAAAAGGGATACATTTTTTGTGCATCAGATGAAAAAAAGAGATTAAGCTACAAAGAATTTGCCGAGAAAGTCTTCTTTTTTCCAGGACCCAGGGGACTTGATCCTGAAATGCTTAAAAATCATGATCATCTTCTGGATGTAACCACCACCTGGTACAGCCCCACAACTCCTGAAAGCGGTTCTGCCTATACCACGTTTTGTGTGTCCGCAGACATTGCCGCGGTGGAGGTGGATATTGAAACCGGGGTTTCAAAGATTATTAAATACGTTCATGTGCATGATGCCGGTACCATTATCAACCAACAGGTTGTTGACAGCCAGATACACGGCGGCATTGTTCAGGGCATTGGGGAAGCATTGTATGAAAGCCTTGATTATGATAGTGACGGAAGGCTTATGAATACCTCCTTTTCAAACTATTTTATTCCCACCTCTGTTGAAGCGCCTGATATTGAAATTGCCCATCTTGAAACCCCTTCTCCTTTTTCAGAAACCGGAAGCAAAGGCATGGGCGAAGCCCCGATTATCGGGAGCAAGGCTGTCATCCTTGATGCTATCGAAGATGCCCTGTCTTGTTTTAACATCAGGGTGAATGACTCTCCTGCAACCCCTGAAAAAGTCAGAAAATGGATCATAGAAGCCACAAAAAAACACAATGGAGCAGCCTGATATGAAAATTTCCCTTAGTCTGAATATCAACGGCCAGGATATGGAACTTGAAATAGATGCAAAACAAACCCTTTTGGAAGTCCTCCGGAACAATACCAAGTTTCAAAGTGTTCACAGAAGTTGTGAAGAAGGAGAGTGCGGTGCCTGTACAGTTTTGCTTGACAATGAACCCGTAAACAGCTGCCTTATTCTTGCAGCATCTGTCCAAGGTGCAACTATTCTTACCTCAGAAGGACTGATAAAAAACGGCAAACCCCATCCGCTGATGAAAGCCTTTACGGACGAACTAGGTATTCAATGCGGTTTTTGTACCCCTGGCATGTTAATGACTTCCTATGCAGTGGTTAATAAGTCTGGGAAAAAAGAACTAACGGATAAAGAGATTAGGAAAAGTCTTGAAGGCAATCTTTGCAGATGCACAGGTTACATCAACATTGTCAAATCAGTCAAACAGGCCCAAAAAGCCAAAAATGCAGGTGAATGGTGGTAATTTTCAACCTCCAAAAAAGTACACAAAGGTGTATATTATGAAAAATTTTATAGGCGCCAGATCCATGCCGGATCTTATTTACCATTCTCCGAATGACTTGGATGATCTGATGTCACTTCTTAAAAATGCCAAACAAAAAGATGGAGACTTTAAGATAGTTGCCGGGTGTACGGATTTTATCCCGGCTGTCAGAACGGGACGATGGGCATTTAACGATGGCGTCAATATCATAGACATTAAAAAAATCAAGGCACTCGAGTATATTAAAAAAGAGGACAACATGCTCAAGATCGGAGCATGTACCCGGCTGACACAAATACTTGAATCCTCTCAAGTCAATGAAAATGCACAAATTTTGGCCCAAGCAGCTATCCAGATGGCATCTTTGCAAGTCAGGAACACAGCAACCATTGGCGGGAATATCTGCATGTCATCACCTGCTGCTGATATGGCCCCTGCATTATTGGTTCTGGGTGCCAAAGTAACCTTGAAGGATCCCAAGGGAGAGCGGGAAATTTTTCTTAAGGATTTTTTCACAGGCCCGGGGCAAAACGTCTTAAAACCTGACCAGATATTAACTCAGATATCCTTTCCCATCATGGGGAATGATAAAGCAGCCCATTTTCTTAAAATCGGAACCAGAACCGCTGTGATTATTTCAGTTGTTTCTGCAGCAGTTTGTCTGGGCATAAAAAACGGGGTGTGTGAAAATCCGAAAATTGCGTTAGGTTCGGTTGCCCCCACCCCCATAAGGATAAGAAAAGCCGAAAACTTCCTTAACCATAAAATATTGGATGACCCGACCATTGAACAATGCGCAAAGATAGTATTTGAAGAAGTCTCTCCCATCACGGATTTGAGGAGCGGTGAAGAATACAGGAAAGATATGGCCCGCACTTTGGTCAGAAGAGCTATCGTTGCCTGTAGGGAGAAATTAGAGTAGATACCCGGGTCCACAGGGCCCGGCGCTGGATAGTCCCTGGAAGGGATTATCACCATCAAAACATGTAAGTTTCTAAAGTGCGCTAAAATGAACTAAAGTGACTAAAGTTAAGGAATTCTATCTTTTTTATAAACCGATAGAGCGAAGCGATTCATCAACTTTAGATCACTTCTCACTTTAGATCACTTAAACCTTTGGGTCAATTTATCGGCGAAGCCTAAGGGCTCAGACCTGAGATGGGGGTCAAGTCTGCTCTTGGCTCTTCTCTTCTATTTACGAAGAACCTACCTAAGACAAAACATGTCAAACAATCCGAACGGATTCGTAACTTATACCGCAACTCTTTATGAAAAATTATATTTAACCAGATATATGCTCAAAATTTAAATCACCAAGAGGTACATATGAATCTGACTTTAATGGAAGGAAACGAAGCTATCGGCTGGGGGGCCATGGCAGCCGGCTGTAACTTTTTCGCCGGCTACCCGATTACTCCGGCCACGACGATATACAACACCATGTTGAAGCTGCTTCCACCCAAAGGAGGCATCTGCCTCCAGGGGGAGGACGAGATCGCCTCTATCGGATTTTGTCTCGGTGCGGCCATGTCCGGCATGAAAACCATGACGGCGACATCGGGACCGGGCATCAGCCTGTACAGTGAGCAGATCTCTTTTGCTATCGGCAGCGAGATTCCCATCGTCATCGTCGATGTCCAGCGGCTGGGTCCTTCTACCGGTTCGGCTACCAAGGGGGCCGACGGGGATATTCAGTTTTTGCAGTGGGGCAATAGCGGCGGGCTGCCTGTGATCGTGCTGGCCCCGGTAGATGTGAAGGATTGCTATGAACTCACCGTGCAGGCCTTCAATCTGGCCGAACAATACCGCTGTCCAGTGTTTGTGGCCGCCAACAAAGAAATTTCCATGACCCGTGAAACATTCTGCTTGGATGAACTAACCGTACCGCCCATTGCCGAACGTCGCCGGGCATGCCCTGAAACTCCATTCGTCCCCTTTGATGTCGGTGACGGCAGCCAGGTACCAGATTTTCTACCCATCGGTGGGAGTCGACTGGTGCGCCAAACCTCTTCCACCCATGGAACCAATGGGTATATCACCACCGATCCCGAAGATATCGCCGTGATGCAGCAGCGTCTGAACGCCAAAGTCACCGAAGCCGTCCCCAAGTTCACCTATTTCGACGAATATCTCGTGCCCGATGCGGATACATTGGTGATTGCTTACGGGATAACCGCCCGTGCCGCAAAAGTAGCGGTGAAGCGGCTGCAGGGCAGCGGGCAGCGGGTCTCTCTGCTGGTACTGAAAACCTTGTGGCCCGTCCCGGAAGATTTGATTCTTAGAAAGGCGGCTCCATATAAGCGGGTGGTCATCGCAGAAATGAACATAGGGCAATACGTCCGGGAAATACAGCGTTTGCTGCCGGAAAAAGAAATCTTGTTTGTGGGCCAGATGAATGGCGAGTTGATTACACCCGGACAGATCATGGAGGTAGCTGAAAATGGATAGTCTCTTGAATGAAAGCCGTCCGGCCGTGTTCTGCCCGGGCTGCTCACATGACAAAGTTCTGCATGCACTGGATAAGACACTGATCGATATGGGCTATGGCGGAGAAGATGTCGTCATCGTCACCGATATCGGCTGTTCCGGTTTGTTCGATACCTTCTTTAACACCCATGCCTTCCACGGCCTTCATGGCCGAGCTCTGACCTATGCTACCGGCATCAAGATGGCGCGTCCCGACCTGAAGGTCATCGTAACCATGGGTGACGGGGGCTTGGGTATCGGTGGCGCACATGTGCTGAGCACCTGCCGGCGCAATATCGACCTCACCCTTTTGGTACTCAATAACTTTAACTACGGCATGACCGGTGGGCAATGTTCCTCCACCACACCCCAGGATGCGATGGTGGGTTCCGGCTTCTTGAACAAACTGGAAAAGCCCATCGACATCTGCCAGGTGGCCGGCGTTGCCGGGGCGGGGCTGGTATCGCGAGCGTCGACTTACCAGAAGGATCTTGTCGCAAGGCTCGAAGAAGCCATCTCCTTCGAAGGCTTTGCGCTGCTGGACATCTGGGGTATCTGCCCCGGCCGCTACACCCGCCGCAACAAACTGACGCCGAAGGACATCGAGACCGACCTAGCCCAGTTGCCCGAGTTGCCTGATTTCAAAGCCCAAAATGCGAGGATGGAATACGGCAAGGCCTACTGGCAGGAGGCAGCCAAACTCGGCTCACCCCAGGAGCCGGCGCGCATCGAACCTACCTGCACGCCCCCTCAGGCAGGTCGCCAGGAGGTGGTGCTTCTCGGGAGTGCCGGCCAGCGGATTATCACGGCCGGGGAGCTGTTGTGCCTTGCCGGTGCATCGGCAGGCTGCCACGCTACACAGAAGAACGATTACCCCATTACCGTCATGAAGGGCCACTCGGTCAGCGAAATTATTCTCGCCGACACGGAAATCGAATACACCGGTATAGAAGACCCCTCGGTGATCATCGCCCTTGCCCCGGAAGGCGTAAACCGTCGTAAGAAGATGCTGGCAGCACTCTCGCCGGAGTGCACCGTTATTAAGGCCGCCGGAGTTGAACTGCCATCTTGCCAGGCTACAATTATTGAGGTCGATTTCAAAGCGCATAAGATTAAATCACTGGATTGGGCTTTGGCTGCGCTTGCGGTGCTGGCAAGACATAAACAATTGTTGACCGAAGAAATGCTCATGGCAGCGTTGAAGCTCCGTTTTAATCAAAAAGCGTTCGAACTGGCCGTGGCGGTGACGGAAAAGATTGCTGCCTGAGTGATTATTGAAGCTCGGGTTGTCAGGTAACACCTGCGACGCAAACTACAGGCGGTTGAGGTTGATCTGTTCCTTGAATGCAAAATTGATGCGCCCTATGTAATAGTGGCCGAGTAGGTTGACTCTTGCCTTCTCAAAAGTGAGCATTGGGAGCAGACACTATTGACCTGCCATGGTATCATAACGCTTTATAAGTTTTCAGATTATTTAGTTTTCTTGCTATCAATTCCTCATTAATATCCAGACAGCATTCAATTGTCGTTGTGACCAAAATTGAGCTTTTTTGAAGAAATCAATCGGATGGATTCACACTTTTTGCGTTTTCGTCAGAGATGGGATATCTTTAACGACATTGAGAAGGGCCGTGATTGCAGATATGCTCCGAAAAAACAATTATCTGGGATCCCTGATATGTGCAGGATCTCTCCATGCGCGGGCATAGACAGTTTCGCATCAAAATATTCACTCCTTACAGACAACCGATTCTATCTATACTAACATTCCATTCATGATAAAGCCAAACCTGCTGTAAGGCAGGGACGGAAAGCCGCGGTCCGCTACGACGATGCATTTTGATCACCTTTGCTCTCTTTACCGTGGCCCTGTTCGTAAAGGGCCTGACCCAGGATATACTGCTGGAGGCAGGCGTCCTGCTGGTGTCCATCAAACTAATCATGATGGCATACAAAACCAGTACGGCCAACAAAGAAATAAAGAAGGAACTTCAGGAAATCAAGCAGATGATCGCGGAGGCCAGAGTTCCAGAAGACTGATTGCCAGAGGTCTCCAATATCGTTGATGTGTCAGTATTTGAAGCCTCCCCTATATATACATATACTATTGACGTGATATGGAAAGCAACACCTCTGAAAGGCACTAACCGGCAGTTGACTTGATCAGTTTAAGAAGTGAAATCAATATATTAGACTGAATCACAATCAACGCTCACTGTCTGTCTCATAGCATGGCGTAATCTTCAATCCCTTCAATACTGATCAGCTAACAATTTGCATTCGAAGCCTTTCAAATCCAAATTTTCCAGGGCACATGAATACGGTGTTCGTTCCGTTAAGATGCCAGTTATTCTCTTCCCGAGTATGTTATTCATACTGCTTCCGTCTATGAGCACGAAGACAGACCCTTGTAGTTGGAGTTTCCCGAACGGTGTGCGGCATTTATGCTGATTGTTGCCCAGATATTGAGACACGGTAAATAATGAAACACAAACGTATCATGATTTGTATTTATGATACACTCACTCTGTCCGTTTAGCAACAATTATTGAAATATAACTGTATGTTATCTTTATTTGCTATGTCGGCATATTTTTTGCTCTATATCTTGTAATTTATTTGTTCCAATACTTTTATCGGTGGTCTCTCTTTTCGGTCTAAGGAGCTTATTCTGATGAAATTAAGCACACTGACTCAGTTCAGCAGTAACGCTCCGCGATTTAAAGAAATCGTCAGTACTATTGCAAGGTACGGACTGGCCAACTGGATCCATGAAAATGATCCTCAATTCATCAGGGGGCTTCTAAAAAGCTCAAAAGGGGACCCGATTACGGACATGAGCCCGGAGGCGCGCCTAAGATTGGCGTTAACCGAGCTGGGTACCACCTTTATCAAGCTGGGCCAGATTTTGAGCACGCGGGCCGACCTGATCGGTCCTTCAATGGCTGCAGAGCTCACGAAGCTGCAGGCGAATGTTCCGCCTGACCATGAAGAGACAGTCCGCCAGACACTTGAAAATGAGTTGGGCCAACCACTGGAGAAGCTGTTCGCCGAATTTGACCCGAAGGCCATGGGTTCGGCCTCCATTGGGCAGGTCCACCGTGCCAGGCTCCACGACGGTCAAACCGTCGTGGTGAAAGTGCAGCACGCCGGGATCGAGCCAAAAGTTATCAGCGACCTGGAAATTTTGAAGGCACTGGCCGAGATGGCGGAGCGATACGACCCTGATCTACGGCTGTATCAGCCGCGTGCCACGATTGGCGAATTCAGCCGCAACCTTATGCGTGAGCTCGATTTTCGTCGCGAACTGCGCAGCCTGAAACAGTTTCAGCAGAATTTCGGGGATGACGACTGGATTCACATCCCGGAGCCGTTTCCCGAATTTTCTTCTCAGCGTGTGCTGACCATGGAATTGCTGGCCGGTTTCAGTATCGCCAAAGCCGAACGGATGGCCGAGGAAAAGATCGAAACACAGGAATTCGTGCATCGCGGGGCCAATATGTATCTCGAAATGATCTTCCGCGACCGTTTTTTTCACGCCGACCCCCATCCCGGCAACATCTGGGTGCTTCCAGATGGCAAATTAGGCCTTCTGGACTGCGGTATGACCGGCCGGCTGGACAGTGAAATGCGCGAGGAGTTGGAAGGCATTCTGCTGGCGGCTGTGGACAATGATCCCGATCGTTTGACCGACCATGTATTGCGCATCGCCACTGTTCCACCTTCAGTCGACCGCAACGCCTTGAGGCGCGATATTGACGATTTCCTGTCAGAGTACGTCAATGTGCCCATCGATGATCTTGACTTGAGCGCTGCTCTGAACAGCCTGACTGAGATATTACGCAATCACCATATCATCCTTCCGGCGGGGATATCGTTACTGGTCCGGGTCATGGTGATGCTGGAAGGGACGTCACGGCTGCTGGACCGGAATTTCAGCCTGGCGGAGCTGATCCAGCCCTATGCCGTCGAATCGATCCGGCGGCGATACTCGCCCGGGAAACTGCTGCAGAGGGCAAAAGACACTTACCGGGACTGGGACCGTGTATTGAAAATACTGCCGCGGGAACTGTTTGATCTTTTGACTCGAATGCGCGAAGGCAGGCTCGACGTGTCCATCGAGCATCGCCGTTTGGAAAAGGTCGTCAAATGGATGGTTCATGGGATTTTAAGTGCAGCACTTTTTATGGGCGGTTCCATGATTCTGAGCCGGGCTATCCCGCCGTTGATCGGGGGAATCTCGGTCATCGGCGCGGGTACTTCTCTATTAGGGCTGATTCTCGGCTACCGCTTGGTGCGGGCAATGCACAAATCCGGGGACTTATGAACGAGGGCAGATCGGATGAAGAGGGAATAACGCGTCAAACGCAAAAACAAAGGTTCAGCCATTGGGGCTGTTGCCGGTGAATTGAAGACAGTCTGACAACGTCTTTGGAAACTTTTAGAAAAGGAGAAAAACAATGAGTGAAAAAATCGATCAATTTGTAGAAAATCTGCGCGACAAACTCAATGCGATCGACAACAGTATCCAGGGCTTCAAATCGAACGTTGATTCGGCCAATGCGAAAGCCAAGGCCGATGTTCAAGCCCGGCTTGATAAAGCCGAGGCTGATTATGAGACCCGCAAGAGTGAAATAGAGGCCGCCAAACAGCGGATCAGCGCCAATCTGGAGGAAAAGAAAGCCGAGACGGAAGCCAAAATTGCAGAGTGGAAGGGCAACCGTGCGGTGGAAAAACTTGAAAAACGGGCTCAGCGGGCCGAAGAATATGCAGCGACGCGGGTCTGGCTAGCCATGGTGGCTGTCGAGGAGGCAGACTACGCCACCCTTGAAGCTATTGCGGCGCGTATAGAGGCCGATGAAACGGCGGGATGATCTACTGCCGCTGGAAACTTGATGATCCTGTAACAATTGTTGGATTGACTGTTTTTAAAGAAAGGAAAAAAATGAGCAATTTAGTCGTAATCGGATTTGATGATGAAAGCAAAGCGTTTGAAATGCGGGCGGCATTGGCCAAGATGCAGAAGGAGTACCTGATTGAAATGGAAGATGTGGTCGTGGTGACCAAAAATGAAAAGGGCAAGGTGAAGCTGCACCAGGCCGTCAATTTGACCGCAGCCGGCGCTGTCGGTGGAAGCTTTTGGGGGATGTTGATGGGTATGATCTTTTTCAACCCTCTGATCGGTGCTGCGGTGGGCGCGGGCGCAGGAGCTGTTTCCGGGGCGCTGTCTGACATCGGCATCGAGGACAAGTTCATCAAGGAACTCGGTGAAACCCTGCAGGCGGAAAATTCAGCCCTTTTTGTCCTTGTGCGTAAAGCTACCCCGGACAAGGTACTCGAGCGGTTGGGCGGCTTCGAAGGGAAGGTGCTGAAGACGTCCTTGACCGCTGACAAAGAATCCGAACTGCGGGCTGCTCTGGAAAAAGCATGACCCATAAAACCGCGTCATTCAGCCCCGTCTTTACAGACGGGGCCCTCTGACGCGGTTTTGTAGCAACTATGCTGGGCCATTTCCCATTTCGAGGGAGGACATGTTCATGAGCGGAGCTTCGATTTTTTCCGTTGGGCTGGGCCTTATGCATTTGGCCGGCTTCATCTGCTCCCTCCATGCCCTTTTTTCGGTTCGTACACCGCAGGGCGCCATTGCATGGCTGGCGACGCTCAACACGATGCCGATCTTGGCTGTTCCCGCTTATTTGATCTTCGGGCGCTCCAAGTTCAAAGGATATATATTCGCGCGCCAGACCGAAGACTCGGATTTGAAAGGCATGGTGGACGCGTTGACCGTCAAAGCCGCTCCTTTTATACACAGGGTCGCGGCAGATGCTGAGAACGGGTCGGGAGGAAGAATTCAGGCGGTCGAAAAACTGGCCAAAATGCCATTTGTACGCAACAATCATGTTGAGCTGCTGATCAATGGGCATGCCACATTCGACAGCATTTTTGCCGGTATCGACGAAGCCCTGGATTTCATACTGATCCAGTTTTATATCGTTCACGACGATGAAATCGGAAGGGAACTGAAGAATCGGCTCTTGAGAAAATCATCGGATGGTGTCCGGATATTCTTTCTTTATGATGAAATCGGATGCAACAAACTACCTGCGGGATACATTCGAGATCTCAGGGACGCCGGGATTCGTGTGCGCTCTTTCCATACGACCCGTGGACCCGGAAATCGTTTCCAGCTCAATTTCCGCAATCATCGCAAGATCGTAGTCGCAGACGGCCATGTCGGATGGGTCGGCGGGCACAATGTGGGTGACGAGTATCTCGGGCGAAACCCCAGATTCGGTGAATGGCGGGACACGCATCTGAAGATAGTCGGTCCGGCGGTGTTAAGCTTGCAGCTTTCTTTTCTGGAGGACTGGAACTGGGCTACCGGTGAAAGGCTTGAGCTGCACTGGGACCCTGTTCCGGCTCCTGGGAGCGGTGTGCCGGTGCTGATCCTGCCTTCCGGCCCGGCTGATACGGTGGCGACAGCCAGCCTGATGTTTCAGCATGCCATACACTCGGCATCACAACGGATATGGATTGCAAGCCCCTATTTTGTACCTGACGAGGGGGTGCTCAATGCCCTTCAAATCGCCCAGATGCGCGGGGTGGATGTACGCATACTAATTCCTGATAAACCGGATCATCTGCTGGTTTACATGTCGGCCTTTGCCTTCATGGGCAAAATGCTGGCCGCCGGCATCAGGATCTACAGATATTACCAGGGTTTCATGCACCAGAAAGTGTTTCTTGTAGACGATAGGGTGGCTGCCGTGGGAACCGTTAATCTCGACAACCGTTCCTTCCGTCTGAATTTCGAAATCACCGCAATCATACTGGATTCCGGGTTGACGGGACAATTGGAGCAGATGCTGACCGCAGACTTTGAAATGGCGCGGCAAATGACGCTGTCTGAATTGGAGGAAAAAGCGTTTTGGTTTATGGCTGCAGCACGTGCAGCCTACCTCACGGCACCTCTGCAGTAGTTCGCCTGCCCGCTATACACCAATGGTACTGTCTAAAAAGACAAAGGAGATGGCCAACCCGCTATCGCAGATTTGGAATCTTTCATTTCAATACCAGGCAGGTCCGACAGCACATGACAAAGACTTGAATCACACGAACCTTCAGTATTTTATTGTCCGCCACCTTCCCATTGGGGATCGATAACGGTATAATCTTTATATTTTCCGCATCACCTATGCTCTTATACGTATCAGGGAAAAATAAAGAAAGGAGCCATCATTATGTATGAAGAACTGGCGATTTTTTCCGCGATCGTTTTTCTCTACAGCATCGCAAGTGGTCGTCTCGATCGCACACCCATCAACGGGGCGATCGTGTATACCGGCGCGGGTCTGATTTTTGGTTCCTTCGGTCTTGGTTTTTTGAATTTAGATGTGGGTTCAGAAGGGTTGAGCACCCTTGCCGAACTGACCCTGGCACTGGTTCTGTTCACAGATGCCGCCAATGCAGATATGAGCGTTCTCAGGAAAAGCTTCCTTATTCCCCAGCGAATGCTGTTGTTTGGCCTGCCATTGACGATTCTGTTCGGATTCGGTTTGGGTGTTCTCCTATTCGGCGGATTGACACTGGTGGAGGTGGCTATCCTGGCGACCGTACTGGCACCTACGGATGCCGCCCTAGGCAAAGCGGTCGTCACCAATGAATCCGTTCCGGCCAATATTCGTGAGGGCTTGAATGTGGAAAGCGGCCTGAACGACGGTGTCTGCGTCCCCATCTTGTTCCTGTTTCTCAGCCTTGCCACGGGATCAAATATACAAGGCGGCACCACCTCCCTCGCGCTGAAACTCGTGGCCGAAGAGATTGGTATCGGTGTTGCCGTTGGTGGTGGATTGACCTTACTGGGTGGGTGGCTGATCAAACTGTCTACCAACCGTGGATGGGTTGCCAAGAGCTGGCGTCAGGCGTCTGTGGGGGCCTTGGCTCTTGCCTGTTTTGCCCTGGCCCAAAAGCTCGGGGGCAGTGGATTTATCGCCTGTTTTTGCGGTGGTTTGCTGTTCGGTGGGGTGGTCAAAGATTATAAGGAAACATTTCTGTTGGCTGCTGAAGGGACAAGCGATATCCTGGCCATGATCACATGGATGATATTCGGAGGTGCCATAGTCGGTGAGTATATAGGAAATTTCAGCTGGCAGGTTGTGCTTTACGCCGTACTCAGCCTCACCATTGTCCGTATGCTACCTATATTTCTATCACTTGCCGGAATGAAGTTGCGAACCGATGAAAAACTGTTCATGGGCTGGTTTGGTCCCCGGGGACTGGCCAGTATCGTTTTTGGCGTGATCGTCCTGAACGCCCATCTTCCCGGTGGTAACACCATCACTGTGACGGTGGTCTGCACCATTATTTTAAGTGTTCTTGCCCACGGGCTTAGCGCCAATCCTCTGGTTGCGAGACTGGTTGCCCGGTTGAATCGAGTGCCGCGACTGAAATCTGGGTATTGAGGGAGGCTTCAACCTGGCCATCCAAATCACTGGTTTGGATCGAGGCGATGGGCATATTATATTAACCTGCCGGGCCGATACACAGGATCGATGCTTGGGTGCCATGCCTTTCCAGCAGCAGCTTTGTTAGTTCGTATGTCCTCAGACATCTCAGATCATCCGCCGATTCGAGAGTACTATATTAAATAAAAACGGCAGAAAGTAACGTGGTGATGTTTTCATTCGGACTGATTGCCCTAACCCTTAGATATCATGGATATATTGATCGTAAATCATGTTTCCCAATACTAGGGGATTACGACTCATCCATGAATATTCATTGTTAGGTTTTCTGGTTATTATTCGCCCATCAATTGAGAGGAAACCCTGTTTTCATTAACAGAAAAGGAATTTGAAAATGTTTTTCTGTTTTTAAGCGGTATATATTGGGCAACTATCTCAGGGTGCAATTCAGCGAGCGATAACAGAAGCCTGAGGACAGAAAACCTCAAGCCACATCTATTTCCAACAACACCGGGCAGTGATCAGATCCCATAATATCGTTCAGCATATCCGCTTCCCTGACAGCGTTCACCAGTTCAGGAGAAATCACAAAATAGTCTATGCGCCAGCCAATGTTTCGCTTGCGGGCAGCCGCCCGGTAGCTCCACCAGCTGTACTTCACTTCCTCGGGATGCACGTGGCGGTACGTGTCCACGAAATCGGCAGCCACAATGTTGTCCATGCCGTCGATTTCCGCCTGCATGTAGCCGGCGGTCTTGTTGTAATTCGGCTTGGGCCTGGCCAGGTCCACGGGCCTGTGGGCCACATTGAAGTCGCCACAGGCAATTACGGGCTTTTCCTTTTCCAGTTTTTTCATGTAGTTTATAAAATCGGCATCCCACTGTTGCCGGTACTCCAGGCGTTTCAGCTCACTTCCGGAATTCGGCGTATAGACCGTGACCAGATAAAATGAGTCAAAATCCATCGCGATCACACGCCCCTCCTGATCGTGGGCCTCGATGCCCATGTCCAAACGAATTTTGCTAGGCTTTTTACGGGTCAGCACGGCCGTACCGGAGTACCCTTTTTTAACAGCCGAGTTGGAATAGATCTGATATCCCTCGATGCTGGCCAGAGCCTCCTGGACCTGACCGTCCTGGGCTTTTGTCTCCTGTATGCAGAGAGCGTCCGGCTGCATGGCTTCCAACGACGCTTTGAAGTCCTTTTTCATAGCAGCACGGATGCCGTTTACATTCCACGAAATGAGGCGCATTAATAATTCTCCAATTACATTAGATCATCATGTTGGGTAAGTAAGAATACAGTCACATTTATCATCTTGTTTAGGAATCAGGGGGAGAATTAGCTGACAGGTCGTAGCTGATAGCAAGCTATGAGCTATAAGCTACATCCTATGATCTTATCCCCTTTAGAAATTGTACCTCCCCGTATACGTTTTGGGCGTAAGGGCTTTCAGCTCCTGTTTGACTTCCGCCGCAAGGTCCAGCCCATCCACGAAGTCGGCAATGGTTTCCTGGGTAATCCTGGCATGGGTGCGCGTGAGGGCTTTGAGCGCCTCGTACGGTTTGGAGTACCCCTCCCGCCTGAGAATGGTTTGGATGCCTTCGGCAACCACGGCCCACTGTTGATCCAGGTCATGGTCGATGGCGGTTTCATTCAGGATGAGTTTATTGGTCCCCCTGAGAAGGCTTTTGAGACCGATCAGCAAGTGGCTCACGGGCACCCCGATGTTGCGCATGACAGTCGAATCGGTGAGGTCCCGCTGCATGCGGGATATGGGCATCTTTGCCGAAAGGTGCTCGAACACGGCATTGGCCACGCCGAAATTTCCTTCGGCGTTTTCAAAATCAATGGGATTGACCTTGTTGGGCATGGTGGAAGAGCCCACTTCGCCCGCAGCTATTTTCTGTTTAAAGTAGTCAAAGGAAATATAGGTCCAGATATCCCGGCAGAAGTCGATCAGGATCGTGTCTATCCGTTTCAGATTGTCGAAAAACGCCCCCATGTGATCATAATGTTCGATCTGGGTCGTCACTGCGGAACGCTTCAGGCCCAGCGTCCGGGCAACAAATTGATCCGCAAACGATATCCAGTCGATTTCCGGATAGGCGGCGTAGTGGGCATTGAAATTGCCGGTGGCGCCGCCGAACTTGGCGGCGAATGGGATGTGCGCCATCAGAGCCAACTGCTCGGACAGGCGGTCTGCAAAAACAAAGATCTCTTTTCCCAGGCTGGTGGGCGATGCAGGTTGGCCGTGGGTCCGGGCGAGCATGACCACCTCTTTCCAATCGGCCGCCATTTGTTTTATCTGGGACAGCACCTGGTCTAGCGCCGGCTGCAGGATTTTCCCCCAGGCCTCTTTCAGACACAGGGGCACGGCCGTGTTGGTGACATCCTGGGAGGTCAGGCCAAAATGAATGAACTCGCTGTAGCGGCTGATGCCTAAACGGTCAAACGCTTCCTTTAAAAAATACTCCACCGCTTTGACATCGTGGTTGGTTATCTTTTCGATCGCCTTGACCCGCCTGGCGTCTTCTCCGGAAAAATCGGCGGCAATCTTCCGCAGGGGGCCGAACTGGTCTTTGGGAAAATCGGCCAATTGCGGCAGGGGGATTTCACATAAGGCGATAAAATACTCGATCTCCACCATAGCCCGGTAGCGGATGAGCGCCTGCTCGGAAAAATAGTCGGCCAGAGGCTCCGTTGCCCGGCGGTAGCGTCCGTCCACCGGAGAAATAGCTGTTAGGGGCGTCAGTTCCATACTCATAATCTCTCCTCTTCATTAGAAACAGTCAATCTCAATCAAGCCCTTATGGTTATACACAACTGCCTGATATTAAACATCGATTAGTATTAATAAATGTTTCTAATGTAAAAGTCAATTATCTCCATACGCATCGAAAGAATGGGGTCAAAGCTTGAATTGTGAATAACGGTTTCAAAAAGAGCATTATTCACAATTCAAGCTTTGACCCCTTGTGCTGCCTCCAAATTTAGTAGAGGTGACAGCTCACCCGCTGCTCCCCTTGGTTCCTTTCACGGGGAAAGGTCTCCCGGCAAACGGCCATAACGTCCGGGCACCGGGGATGAAAAGAGCACCCAGGCGGCGGGTTGGCCGGCGAAGGCATATTGCCCGGCAGAACGATCTTTCCTCTTTTCCGGTCCCCGGGAACCGGAACAGCCTCGATGAGCGCTCGTGTGTACGGGTGCCTGGGGCTGTGGATGACGTCCGCTGTGGGGCCGTGCTCGACGAGTTTTCCCAGATACATGACCGCCACGCGCTGGGATATGTGACTGACCACGCTCAAATCGTGGGATATAAAAAGATAGGCCAGGCCGTATTTTTCCCTCAGGTCCAACAGGAGGTTGATAATCTGGGCCTGGACGGACACGTCTAAAGCGCTTACCGGTTCGTCGCAGACGATGAAGTCGGGTTTCATGGAGACCGCCCGGGCTATATTGATTCTCTGGCGCTGCCCCCCGGAAAACTCGTGGGGATAGCGGTACATCATGTTTGCACTGAGCCCGACCTCCTCCATCAACCTTTTGGCTGTTGATTCCCTGCCCTCGGTCAGCATGTTGAACTGAACCAGCCCTTCGGTGACAATGTCGAGGGTGTTCATGCGCGGGTTAAGGGCGGAAAGCGGGTCCTGAAAAATGATCTGGATTTTCTGCCGCAGGGATTGCAGCGCTTTCCTGTTCAGGCTGGACAGGAGGCCGCCATCGAGAATGACTTCACCAGCATGATTTTTCTCGAGCCCCATGAGGGTCCTGCCGAGGGTCGTTTTACCGCAGCCAGATTCACCCACCAGGCCCAGGGTTTCCCCTCTTTGCACCGAGAAAGTGACACCGTCCACCGCACGAACGTTCCCAACGGTGCGCGCCAGCACCCCCCTTTTTATGGGGAACCAGGTTTTGAGATCATTTACTTCTAGTATATTGAGTTTGCTATGCATTGGTAATACCTTTTTTTTGACACGGATTACACAGATTACGCGGATTCAATTACAACAAATTACAGCACAGCGTAATATCCTAAAACGGGATAAACTGAATAAAAAGATCTCTCATCACGAAATCACGAAAGAATGAAAACACGAAAAATTATTCTGAGCATTTCGTGCTTTTTCGATTTCGTGTTTTCGTGATTCATTTTTTTATTGCTAAGCGTTTTTTTATACCTGAAAATCCGTGAAATCTGTGTCTAATAATTATTATCATCCGCCAATTCCCCGGCAATAAAACAGGCCGCCTGATGGTCATCGGCTACATCCACATACGGCGGCTCTTCCTGTGCACACCTCTCAAATGCGTGGAGGCAGCGGTTCCGGAAATGGCATCCGGAAGGGTAATCCAGAGGGGATGGAACGCTGCCGCCTATGGTTGGGAGCCGTTTCCCGCTCCCATCCCCCAATCGTGGAATGGATCTCAGCAACCCCCGGGTGTACGGGTGGGCCGGCCTGTTAAAGATGTCAGCCACAGGGCCTGTTTCCACGATCCGTGATGCATACATGACCGCTACACGGTCGCACATGTCCCAGACCACCCCCATGTCGTGGGTGATCAGGAGGATGGCAGTCCGTTCTTCCCTCATTTCCCGGATAAGCTGAAACACCTGGGCCTGGATGGTCACGTCCAGGGCAGTGGTGGGTTCGTCGGCAATGATGAGGTCCGGCGAGAGCATCAAGGCCATGGCAATCATGATCCGCTGCTGCATGCCGCCTGAAAGCTGGTAGGGATACGCCCGCAACCGGTCGGCAGCATCCGGGATTTTGACCTTTTCCAACCATATCTGGGAAATTTGCCTGGCTTCGCTGGTGGAAACATCTGTATGGATCCGTACCACCTCTTCCATCTGGCTGCCGATGGGCTGCAGCGGAGAGAGGGCCGACAGGGGCTCCTGAAATATCATGCTGATGCCTTTGCCCCGGATGGCCTGGAGCTTTTTCCTGTCAAGGGCCAATACATCGAGGCCCTTGTACAGAATGCTCCCCGTATCGATGGATCCCGGGGGACAGGGAACCAGGCGCATCAAACTCAGGGCGGTCACCGACTTGCCGCAACCGGACTCCCCGACAATGCCAAGGACTTCGCCTTCATCTATATGAAAAGAAACATGGTCGACCGCCTTGAACCGGCCCTCGTCCGTGGTGAACGAAACGCTCAGGTTGTCAACATTTATCAACTCATTAGAAACAGTCTGTCGCATTTTAGAACCGTATCCCTTTTTCAATAGCCAAGATTATTAATCATGATTTTATATAGTAAATGTTTCTAATGTATACGATTGATAATTACTGATTAATTGTTAGTGACGACTACAGACTAGTCAAGTCCTGAGTAAAAGTTGTCACTTTATTGATAGTTTATCCTGTGTCAGGTGTCGGGTTGCGTCCCTTGGATTATGATAATGTTCTCTTTGTGTCTTTTGTGCCTTTGTGGTTTTTTTGTCTTGGCTCTGGTCTCTGGTCTCCGTCCTCTGTCCTCTGGCCCGTGTCATTCGAGTCGGGTGAATTGCTTGGGATCATACGCATTCCGCACCCCCTCGCCCACAAAAACCCCCAGGAGCATCACCAGAAAAAGTGCCACCGATGGATAGAGGATCAGCCACCAGGCCCAGCGGTACTGCTGGGCCTGAAAAAGAAGTTCACCCCAGCTGGGGGTGGGAGGCGGCAGCCCGAACCCCAGATAATCCAGTGCCGCCAGGGAACCGATGGCCCCCACCAGGGAAAAGGGGAAAAAGGTAATCACCGGAATCATGCCGTTGGGCAGTATGTGTTTGAATATGATTTTCAGCGGACCTACTCCCATGCACCGGGCGGCTTCCACAAACGGCTGGCTGCGCAATCGGAAAAATTCCGCCCGTATGTAATAGGAAATGCCGATCCAGTTGAACAGGCCATAGCAGAAGATAAGGAGCGAGAAACTCCTGCCATAAATGGACCCCATCAGGATCATGATGTACAGAAACGGCAGCGCACTCCAGATCTCGATGAAACGCTGGCCCGTGATATCGATAAGGCCGCCATAATACCCCTGGGCCGCACCAGCGGCAATGCCCAGGCACATGGACCCCACCACCAGGATCAGCCCAAAGGTCATGGAAGTTCGCATGCCGTAAAGGATTCTGGCCATGACATCCCTGCCTGCCCGGTCGATGCCCAGGGGGTGGCCATTGACCGGAGGAAAAGGAAAGCGCACGTCCTGTTTCTGAAATTCAACCATATAGTCCCTGACCTCCAGCGTCACCCTGAGGTTGTCCACCGGACCGAAATACCGGCTCTCCACCAACTGCAATATTTCCTTCTGGCGCTCTTCCGGGATGGCTTCCCACAGATCCGGCCCCTTTTCAGATGTTACAAGGACACGCTCGAGGCTGCGGTTGAATCGGATGCTATTAAGCGCCTTCAGGGCCTCGTTTCCCATATTTTCGGGTATTCTGAAGGTCAGGCGCACCGACTTGGGGGGGCGCCCCCGGGGGGCGTAGGTGGAAAGCGATACAAAAACCGGTTGGCCGCGTTGCCCGTTTATTTCGCTGGCCATGGCCGGTGCGGCGTGATCGGAAAAACGCACAGCCGTGGCCTCCCTGATCTCCCCTGGCAATTCAAAAAAGTCGGTCAGTTTCAAACCGCGCAGGCCCTTGTCCGGTATAGCGGTAAAAGCCTCCATGCGCACGGCCCTTTTGATGGTAAAATCCGGTGCAATGTTTATGGTCCCCACCTGGGGCATGGGGTTGAAACGCAGGGTGACGACATCCGATACTTCTATGGTGTCCGGGTCGACACTTTTATAGGGTCCATGTGGGAAAGGGGGAAATAGCATGTAGTTTTCCGGATTTTCAGCAAACAGGGCGGTCTTGTTGATTTGATGATAGTCCGGTCTTGTCTGACGGCCGCTGCCGGTGAATACATCCTCAGGATAGAACCGGATAACCGGAAAATAGGAGCGGCCCTGAAAACGAACATACAGCGGCGAACTGTTGCAGATGAGTTCAGCGCCCAGGCTCAAACCGTAGAGCGCGATGAGAACCCAGAAAGAAATATAGGCCCGCCTGAGGGCCTTGAAACGTGATAGACGCTTGCGCGTCATGGGATTTTTAAAAAATGTCAGCACGTCCAGTCCTGATTAAATGTTGCCATTATTCCCTGGTTTCAGGTTTCGGGTGTCCGGTTGACCCTGGTTATCAGCAGTTAGTTGAGAACACTTTTAGACAGGATTAACAGGATCGACATGATTATATAATAAACAATGCTGCCCGCCATTTGCGCATAGCCATCCTACACCTCACACCTTTTACCCATTCTATCCTGTTGATCCTGTCTAATAAGAACTCCCTCCTCCTGAAGCTATTTCTCTTGAAAGTCTATGCGCGGATCGATAAGCACATACAGAAAATCCGACAGGATGTTGCCCACCAGCCCCAGCAGAGCGGTCAATGAAAGGATACCCATAAAAACCGGATAATCGCGGCCCACAATGGCCTCCAGGCTTAAACGGCCCATGCCCGGAATTTCAAACACCTGCTCAATAATGACCGACCCGGCGAACATGACGGTTAGAATGGAGCCGAATCCAGTGGCTATGGGAATCAGGGAATTTCGCAGAGCGTGCAGCCAAATGGCCCGGTTAAAGCTGCCGCCTTTGGCCAGGACCGTACGAATATAGTCCTTGCCGATCTGCTCGAGCAGGGAATTTTTCATCAGCAGGGTCAGAACAGCGAAGTTGCCGATGACATAGCATAGTACCGGCAGAAACATGTGGTGAAAAATGTCTTTGGCCCTGCCCCACAGGCCCAGCTGCGCATAGTGATCCGATGTAAATCCGGACAGGGGAAACACATCCCACAACCCTTCCACGGTCCCGGAAAACAGCATCTTCAATACCATGCCAAAGGCAAAAGGCGGAATGGCGTACCCCACAAACACCACGATGCTCGAGGCGATGTCAAAGGCCTGGTCGTGGCGCAAG
>JBDLJD010000008.1:0-52647 GCA_039714495.1 Thermodesulfobacteriota bacterium | reverse complement strand
AAATGATTATATTACAGATAGGCGCACACTCTGAAAATATCAAGCTGATTTTACGATAACAACAAGAAAAATATCAGATATCGCTCAAACCCGTTGCCTCGTCATCAGTTTGGAAGCCATTTTTCCGGAATGGCATATTCAGATGCCCAATTAGCCATCGCGTTTGCCCGGATTGTGCGAAGAAATTATACCCGGATTTTGAACTTAAGCTATAAACTAATTTCCACCGACATCTACCTTCCAAATTTGTGGATATCTCCAACAAAAATTAGGTTATCAGGCACCTAAAATTTTACCGGTGTGCGATTATCACCACCACCGACCAAATCTTGCATTGGTAGGGCCTCCCGTGATACCGTTTAGATAACCAGATGGTATCGGCAAACGAATGCCCGTAGATCAGTTCTATCGCGTAATTCAAAGCTCATAGCCACATTTGCAGCTGGCGCATGAATATTTAGACATAGATACCCATATGCTTGGTTTAGGTGATAATTAGTGCAGATCAATTTCCTAATAGCCTCAACAGACAATTGCAGGGCCAATCATGGCCCTGCTTTTCTCTGCGATTTTTCCTACAATCCTGCAGATATCAAGTGCTACAAAATTTACCGGTGTGCGAAAATAATCACAACTTTTGAAACCCTGCGTTCATAGGTCATTCCGGTGAACTATTGACATAATAGCAATGTTAGAATCTAACAAATTGCTCGTTCGGAGGCAAACTACGCTACGCTTAGTTTGCGCCGCACAGCTTAATCGTTCCCACTTTTGATTCCAACTTATGTAAGATTCCTGATAGTTACAGGTTCTTTAGCATATCACCACCGTAGCCATTTTTAGGCCACCTGTATTTTTATGTTATCAGAGGGAGAGTCGGCCAGACCGATTCTCCCTTTTTTGCAAAATTGTCAGAAAAATGTTATCTGCAATTGCGAGCATGGTAAATTTAATAGTGGGAAATTAAGGTATCGCAGGTTTTTGGATGCTCCTGAAGCCGGCCATGTTCTCCATCAATCACAGATTGATATCACACTTATGGGAACGGATAAAAAAGCAAATAACGACCTGCGATTTGATTCTTATCCTGCTCCGCTGGAACAGGTGGCAGCTTATACGAGGAAGTACTCGCAACCAACAGCGGTTAAAGGGCATTATTTTACACAATTGTTCGGCAAAATACTCCTCAAATGGGCGCAAGGACTTTCTTGGAAAACGGCCTACCGTGTGGGTACCAGCATCGGCAATCTACTTTACAGGCTGAAATTACGCCGGGATGTGGCAATGACCAACCTGAACATTGTCTATGGCGAAACCAAGCCGCAATCAGAAAAAGAGCGTATTTATAAGGAATCAATGCTCAATTTAGGCAGGATCATAGTTAACTACCTACGACTGCCCTATATGGGACCTGATTTTTGGCAAAATAACTGGGACTGGAAAAACGAAGAAATTATAAAAGATGCCTTTAATCGTAAAAAAGGGGTTATACTAGTTTCTGGACATATCGGAATGATGGAACTTGTCGGTGGAAAATTGGGAATGTGCGGTTATCCAATAGGTTTCGTGGGCAAGGAAATAAGAAATCCTGCGATCAATAAGTTTGTCCTGGACACCCGCAGAGCTATGAATGTCAGCCCTATCAACTATAAAAATTCAGCGATCCGGATACTGAGAGGTATCAAGAACGGCGAGGCTATAGGCATGGCCATCGACCAGAATATGAAGGCCAAATATGGCACGTTTATTGATTGGATGGGAAAGCCGGCATTGTCGGTTAAAGCTCCTGCTATGATTATGCGTAGAACCGGTGCAACAGTCATTGCTGGATATAGCTACCAAAAGGCCATTGATCGTTTCGAGGTGGTTGTCACCGAGGAAGTGCCATGGGAGGCTTGTCCCGAAGATCCGGAAAAAGAAATTCTCATCAACAATCAGAATCAGGCGGACGCCGTACAGCGAATTATTTACGCAAACCCGGAGTTGTGGTTTTGGATACACCGGCGTTGGAAAAACCAACCCAACGGAATGTCCAATCCTTACAAACAAACATAAACGGCCTGCGATATCATCAAGTTTATTCAAACCATTCTAATTTCTTCTGATCCCTCTTCACAGATCCATATCTAACAACAATCACATTAATAAGAAAACTCTTGACATCCATATTATAATAAAGTACTTTATATTATAAAGTTAAAATAATTTAAACAGGAGGGTCGAAAAATGAATGCCATGACCGACAGCCAGGTTGACAAGCTGCTGGAGGACATCTCTTCGATCAAGGCAACCATCAGCCAGAATCGGCATGCAATTCGTTTGATATTGCTGCCGGCGCACTTCAGATTGCTTTATCTGATCTTGGGCCTTTGTGTTATCGGGTTTTCAATGGCTTTCCACCTGCTGATTCGACACCATGGCAGCTTCGAAGCCATACCTATTCTGACTAAGAACGCCGTCTACACGGCCATCGTCATGGGTTGGATATTGGTGGGAATTATCAAATGGCTGAAGCTGGCGGAATCGCTGTCCAAAATCGACAAACGCTTTACCGTGTCCTATTTTTTACAGGAATTCTTCTCTTTCCGCATCGTGCATGTCTACTTGCCTCTGCTGACACTGGTGATATGCATCTGCGCTGTATGTATTCAATATAACGTAAATTTCTACGTGATTCCAACCATAGCCGTGGGCCTCGGACTGCTGCATAATTTTATCGGCAGTGTGACAAATATCCGGCAGTGGCTCATCAGTGGTTACTGGTTTATAGCTACCGGCCTTTATCTGTTGGCAGTCGGCCCCTTTTATGCTCCTTTGGCCGTTTCGCTGTCGCTTGGCATCGGTTGCCTGTTGTTTGCCATTTCGGGTTGGGCCTTCCGGCCCTCGAGTGAGGAGTCACAAAGTGGTCAATATCAATAAGATTATCCACGAACGCGCGCGCCTGCTCATATTGACCTACCTGGCCAGTAGTGAAAAATCAGCTGTCAGCTTCAACGAACTCCAGAAGGAGCTCGACTTCACCTCCGGCAATTTGTCGATTCAGCTAAAGAAGCTACAAACGGCAAAATACCTCACCATCAAAAAAACGTTTAGAAACAATAAGCCCTATACAAGTGTCAGCATCACGCGTCTGGGGTCCGAGGCTCTGTATTGCTATGTTGATGAAATGGAAACCTTGATTCATTCACTCAAAAGATAAATCGTTTATCACCGATTCAAGTACGGATAACAAACACTCTAATTTGACGAAAATAAGCAATCCCCCAACCGGGTAATGCTGGTTGGGGGATTGCTGTGTTTATAAACAGTGTTCTTTTCCCGTCTTGGAATTAAATGTCATAATAGAGATAGAACTCGTGGGGATGCGGGCGCATCCTTACGGGGTTGACCTCGTTTTCAATTTTGTAGTCGATCCACATGTCGATGGCGTCCTGGGTAAAGACATCCCCCTTGAGCAGGAAGTCCTGATCCGCCTTCAGGGCATCCAGGGCCTCTTCCAGGGATCCCGGAGCAGAGCCTATTTCCGCCAGTTCTTCCGGCGGCAGGTTGTAGATGTTTTTATCCAGGGGATCGCCCGGGTCGATTTTGTTTTCGATGCCGTCCATCACAGCCATAATTATGGCCGAGAAAGCCAGGTAGCCGTTGCAGGAGGGATCCGGGGTGCGGAACTCGATGCGCTTGGCCTTGGGCGACGACGAATACATGGGGATGCGCACTGCAGCGCTTCTGTTGCGGCTGGAGTAGGCCAGGTTCACCGGTGCCTCGAATCCCGGGACCAGTCGTTTATAGGAGTTGGTGGTGGGATTGGAGAAAGCGCACACGGCCTTGCAGTGCTTCAGAATGCCACCGATGGCCCACAGGGCTTCCTGTGAGATGCCTGCATATTTTTCGCCGGCAAACAGCGGATTGCCGTCTTTCCAGATGCTGACATGCGTATGCATGCCCGAGCCGTTGTCCTCGTAAAGGGGCTTGGGCATGAAGGTGACCGTGTGGTTGTGGCGGTAGGCCACGTTTTTCAAGACATATTTGAACCACATGAGCTGGTCGGCCATCTGCACAAGGGGCTTGAAGCGCATGTCGATTTCAGACTGCCCTGCGGTCGCAACTTCATGGTGCTGGCACTCGACATCGATGCCGAGGCTTTCCAGAACCAGCAGCATTTCGGTCCTGAGGTCATGGAACTTGTCCGTGGGCGGCACCGGGAAGTAGCCCTCTTTGTGGCGCGGTTTGTACCCCAGGTTGGGGCCCTCGTCGCGGCCGCTGTTCCAGGCACCTTCGATGGAATCGATTTCAAAAAACGCCCGGTTACTGGAAGATTCAAAGGTCACATCGTCCAGGATAAAGAACTCCGCTTCCGGCCCGATGTAAACGGTGTCGCCGATGCCGGTGCTCTTGACGTAATTTTCAGCCTTCTGGGCGATGTAGCGGGGATCGCGGGTGTACGGTTCCCGGGTAACCGGATCGACAGCGTTGCCGACAAGCACCAGGGTGGACTCTTTGTAGAACGGGTCCATCTTGGCCGAGGTCGGGTCCGGGATGAACAGCATGTCGCTGGCGTTGATGGGCTGCCAGCCGCGGATGCTGGAGCCGTCAAAGCCGTACCCATCTTCAAAGCTGGATTCATCCAGTTCGCCCATGGGAACGGTGAAATGCTGCCACACACCGGGAAAATCCATAAAGCGCAGGTCAACGACTTTTGCCTCTTTTTTTTTTGCCATCTCAAGTACTTCTATGGGTGTCATCTGCTTTCCTCCTTAAAATATATTTTATATTGCGTCGTTGCCGGTCTCACCGGTTCTCACCCGGATGGCCTCCTCCACCGAGAAGACGAATATTTTTCCATCCCCTATTTTACCGGTGTTGGCGGCATCGCGGATTTTTTCAACCACCGTGTCAGCCTGCTGCGCGTCAACCACGATTTCGATTTTAATCTTGGGAATGAAATCCACGACGTACTCTGCACCGCGGTAAATTTCCTTGTGTCCCTTCTGGCGCCCGTAGCCTTTGACTTCCGAGATGGTCATGCCCTGAATGCCGATCTCGTTCAAGGCTTCCTTCACGTCATCCAGTTTAAACGGCTTGATGATGGCTTCAATTTTTTTCATGTTTCCTGCTCCTTTTCTGGATAAATATATGGAATAGCGGTTGTCACAGTTTATTGAAGGCTCCGCCACGTCAGACGATTTCAGGAAGCCTTTCTTCTATGGCAGTTTTGATGGCGGCTGCCTGGTCTTCGGAATCCACCTTTTGCCCGTCAAAGTCCCTTACGTAAAACACATCTACAACCTGATCCACGTTTGTGGAAATTTTAGCGACCCAGATGTCCAGGCCGGATTTAAACAGGGCATCTGTCACGGTAAAAAGGAGCCCCGGAAAATCATAGGTAAAAACCTCGATGATGGTGAAAAAACTGGAACTATGGTTGTCCACCACGATGTTGTGGGGCAGTTTGGATGCCTTGGGCCGGATGGATCCATAGCCTTTGACTTTATCAGCCAGGGCTTTGGCAAGATCCAGGTCCCCGGCCAGGGCTTTGTGCAAGTCTTTTTCAGCACGCTGCCAGCGGTCTTTTTCGAAGAGACGGTCCGGCGGCGGCTTCACGTGAAAAATATCCAGGGCCAGATTATTGCGCCAGGTGAATATCTGACCATTGAGAATGTCGATCCCATTGAGGGTAAACGTGCCGGCGATTTTTGAAAACAGGCCGGGCTGATCCTGGGCGCAAATCCTTACCGTTCTAGAATTGGCAGCTTTGCCGCCGTTGACGTCCCAAACGAATGCACGGTCATCCAGCCTGCGAAATAGTTTGATGTCGTTCAGGATTTCATGGTCCGGCATGTAGAGTAGGTAGCGGGGCGACATGTATTGAAACAGTTTTTCCAGTTCAGTGGCTTCGGATTTGGACGAAGCCGATGCCAGCACCACCTCTTTTTTATGGGCCGAGGTTTTAACCGCCTGTTGCGTGGCCAGTTCCCCTTTCTGAAGTATATTGGATATTTTCAGGAAGAGGTCCCGCAGGAGGGTTGCCGTCCAGTCGTTCCAGGCATTGGGGCCTGTTGAGGTGCTATCCGCGACGGTCAGAAGGTACAACATTTGCAGCCGGCTGATCTTTTTAATGATTCTGGCGCAGTGGATGGCGGTTTCTTCGTCATGGATGTCGCGCCGGGTAGCTATTTTGACCAGCAGCAGGTGCTCTTGAATCAAAAAAGCGATGGTATCGATGTCTGCCGTGTTGTACCCGAACCGTGCCAAAATGCCACGACCTATATCGGCGCCTCTCCGGGAATGGCCTTTTTCGGGCACCCCTTTGCCGATATCGTGGAGAAGGGCCGCCCATAACAGCAGTTTGCGGTTCTTGAGGCCTTTCCAGATATTGGCGCACAGGATGCATCCGGAATCATCCCGGTCGCTGCCAAAATTCTTTATAGTCTGTACGGTCCTCAAAAGGTGTTTGTCCACCGGGTAAAGGTGGTATTGGTCATACTGAATACGGTTGACGATGCCTTTCAATTCAGGGATCATGCGCACTAGAAACCCCGTATTCAACATTTCCCTGAGCACGTTGAAGGCCGGGGCAGGTTCCCTTAGAATGAATTCAAAGGAGTTGACAACGCTGTTGGATGTCCGAAAACGCTCATCGACCAGATAGCTGAATTCAGCCACCATGCGCTTGGCTTGTGTGGTCAGGGGCAGTTTAAGCCTGGCGCTTTCTTCAAATATATGGATGAGCTGTTCGGGAGACTTGAGAATGTCCTCGGAACTGCTGAATTCAAGCATATCGTTGGCAATGACAATATTGTCGTAAGCACTGGCGATTTTGCGTTTGCGTCTTGCGCGGGGTTTATAGACAAACCCGTGCTCATTGAGAAATACCAGGTGCCGCTGTTTCATGTAGTCCATTTTGCTGTGCAGCGTTCCCAGAAACTTCTCCACAGGCTGGAGCCCGTTGGCGGTGCTAAAATTCATGGACTTGGCCAGCTTGATCTGGTTTTCGAAATAGAGCTGGTCAACTTTTCGTCCGGTCGCAAGGTGAAGCTTGTTGCGTACGCCCCAGATAAAGGAGAGTGCCTCGGTGACGGCCAGGTATTCGTCATGGGAGAGGTAGCCGAAATATTCCAGGTCTCTGGCCTGCCGTATGTTCAGCATGATGCGGCCGATCCACAGCATGGTGTGATAATCTCGCAGGCCTCCCTGACCCTCTTTCAGATTTGGTTCGAGCAGATAAGTGGAGTCACCGAAATGCAGGTGGCGTTCCGTATTGCTTTTTACCAGCCACGCCACAATTTTTTTGGAGCGTCTGTTCAGGATTTTATCCCTGGTGGCACTCATGAGTTCTGAAAACAGGATGGACATACCGCAGATAAAGCGGGCGTCCAGTATGGGGGTCAGAATCTCGTAATCCTGGCGGGCAAGGTCGATGCATTCATTCAGGGTCCGGGTGGCGTATCCCACTTCCAGGCCGATATCCCACAGCGGGTAGATGATTTCCTGGATCAGGCTCACGGCCTCTTTGGGAATACGTTTTTTAAACAGGAACAGGATATCCACATCTGAATGAACGCACTGCTCTCCCCGGCCATACCCCCCCAGGGCTATGATGGCATAAGGGTTTTTGTTGAGGCCGAGCCTGGGGCCTACAAGGCTTTCTTCGAAACTCTGCTGGAAATAGGTGTCCAGAATCCTGCTGTGCCTGCGCATGAATTCAATGACTGGAAAATCATCAAACGATGCGATGAGCTTTTCCCGGTCTTGTTTCAGCGCATTTGAAATTTGCAGGTAATTTGTATCCATGTTCATAGTCATGCTCGCAGGGCGTATCTTCTGTTCCTTTTTTTCAACAGGCAATACAAGAAAGCAAACAGCGTGCCATCATGGACATTCTTTATAATTGTTATTAAATAACATATAGTTAATAACAATATTGGGTGAAGCCATTACTGTGGTTAACATACATAAATGTCATAAAAGCAACATAAAACTTACAAATTTGTATAGCAATAGGTTTTTAACAGGGGAGCTGTTTGCTGCAGCATGGAAATTCTGGTTTCCGGGTTGGGCCAGAGAAATTAGGCTTGGCCACAACCAAATATTCTGGAGTACTGGAGAAATGGAAAATTGGAGTACTGGAGTATTGGGTGTCGGGTCCGTGTCCACCGTCTTCCGTCTTGGTCAAGTCCTGATTAAAAGTTGTCACTTTAATTTTTATTGCAGGGCCCTAATACTTGATCATTGGACATTGAATATTGGTTATTGGATATTTAAAAATAAAAAAGACGAATGTCCAATTTCCAATAACGAATAAACAATTTCCAAGTGTCCTCTGATGTTCGGTCTGGTCCTCTGACCTCTGAGGCTCTGGTTCTCTGGAGTTCTGTGGTTGGTCTTCTGTCCTCTGACCCCCGGCCTCTGGCTTTCGGCTCTAATGCGCCATTGGTCTCTTCGTGACAAGCAACACCCTATGGGGTGAAATCAATGCCTGGACTCCTATACCATATATGTGTCCCACACGCTGCTGACCCGCCGGCGCACATCCAGGTACGTGCCCCCCGCTAGGGTGGATGACTCTTCTTTCAGGTTCAGCCTGTGGGTGGTGGCGCGGTAAACCAGGTAGGCTCTTCTGAGGAGATAGGCCGTGGTTTCGTCCAGAATGCCGGTTTCCTCCAGGGACCTGATCTGCCGGACATTATCGGAATAGGTCACCAGGTCGGGAAATTGGTGGGCATGCAGCAGAATGAGGTACTGGATCAGAAATTCGATATCCACGATGCCGCCCCGGCCCTGCTTGAGGTCGAAAGTATCGGGATCCTGTTTCAGCAGTTCCCGGCGCATGCGGTCGCGCATGTCCTTGACCTCCCTTTTGAGCTTCAAGGGGTCCCTTCTGCGGGTCAGAATCTCTTTGCGGGTATTTTCAAACCACCTGACCAGGCCGTCATCGCCGGCGATGGCGCGCGCTCTCAGCAAAGCCTGGTGCTCCCAGGTCCAGGCATCCTGAAACTGATAGGCGGCGAACGATTCGAACTGGCTGACGAGGATTCCTGCGCTACCGCTGGGTCTCAGGCGCATGTCGATTTCATAAATTTTACCGGCAGACGTATTGGCCGTGAGAATATGAATCACCCGCCGGCCCAGGCGGGAATAGAACTGCGTGTTTTCGATGGGGCTTGCATCGCCGCTGGTTTGTCCCGGAGTGCCGGCGTGGATGAATACCAGGTCCAGATCGGAACCATACCCCAGCTCCAGCCCGCCCAGCTTGCCGTAAGCAATGACCGCGAATCCTTTTGCACAATTGGTGCTGTCGATGCGGGCCGCAGGTTTTCCATGTCGCTGGGTCAGGTAATTCCAGCACAGGGTGATCACGTGGCTGAGAATGGTTTCAGCCAGGTCCGATAGATGGTCGCTGACTTTCATGAGGGGCAGGACTTCGGTGATGTCGGCTGCGGCGACTTTCAGGGTGTTCGCCTGTCTGAAAATGCAGAGCGCTTCCATCTGGTACTCAAGGTCGTCCGCAGGCATCTGTTCCATTTTAGCAGCCAGTTCTTTCTGGAGTGTATGCCTGTCGGGCGGGGAATATAGCGCCCTGGGGTCCAGGAGTTCGTCCAGGAGTACCGGATGAAGGGAGAGGAAGGTGATAATCCACGGGCTGGCATCGGCCAGGCGAATCAGATGCGTCAGGGCGCGCGGGTTTTCCAACAGCAGGGAAAGATAGTTGGTGCGCCGTACAATGGCTTCCAGAAGCGTGATGATCCGTTTGACGATAACCACGGATTGGTCCGAGGCGGCCGCTTCTTTGAGAACAAGGGGCATCAGCTTGTCTATCCGTTTCCGTCCCTCGCGACTCAGGGCCCTCGTCCCGGGGCTTTGCTTGAACTGCTTCAGAAGGTTGACCACTTCATCGGGTGTTGTGAAGCCTAACCGGGAAAGGGCATTCAGCGAAGGGTCGCCAATATCGACATCGTTCCACAGGCAGGCCAGTTCATCTCCGGCAGTGTCTTCCTCGCAGTCCACGGTTTCCGGTTTGTTGGTTTCGAGCAGGTTGCTGAAATGGGTCTGCACGGTCCGGCGGTGCATGTTCAGGTCAAGTAAGAATGCCTCCCGGTTTTCATATCCCATGGAAAGTGCCAGTCTTTGTCTGTTTTTCGATTCACCGGGGAGTTTGTGGGTCTGCTGGTCGTTGAATTCCTGAAGGCGATGTTCTGTGTTGCGCAGGAAATGATAGGCATCGATCAGTTCAAAGCAGACATTCTGGTCGATGTAGCCTTCCCGTACCAACAGCTTCAGAACAGGCCGGATTCTACGGTTTTGCAGCTCCGGCGTCACCCCGCCCCGGATCAACTGGAACACCTGGCCGAAAAATTCGATTTCGCGAATTCCGCCGGGTCCCAGCTTGATGTCGTCCCCCATGCTTTTGCGTGTCACTTCCAGGGCGATTTTCTGTTTCATGTCCCTCAGGGATTCAAATACGCCGAAGTCAAGGTAGCGTCTGTATACAAACGGTTTCAAACCATCGGTCAGTCGTTTTCCGGCGGCTTTGTCCCCGGCCACGACCCGGGCCTTGATCCAGGCATACCGCTCCCACTCCCGGCCGTGGCGCTGATAGTATGCCTCCATGTTGTCGAAGCTCATGACCAGTGGCCCGTTTTCACCGTCCGGTCTGAGGCGCATGTCCACACGGAAGACAAGACCGTCGGCGCCCTTTTCTCCCAGCGCGCGGATGAGGCTGCGGCAAAGCCTGACGAAAAAATCTTCGTTGGTAATAACGGTGGTTCCGCCTTCTGTTTTACCGGGCCGGTCATAAGCGAAAATGAGGTCGATGTCAGATGAGAAGTTCAGCTCTTCCCCGCCCAGTTTGCCAAGTCCGAGAACCACCAGGAACTGTTGGTTACCGTCTTTGGAGAATGGGGCGCCGTAGGTTCGGCATTGGTGCTCGTAAAGGGTTTTCAGGGCATATTCGATACAGGCATCTGCCAGGGCGGACAGGTCCATCAGGGTGCTGTCCAGACCGGCCCATCCAGCCAGGTCCCGCCAGGCAATGCGCACCATCTCCCGTGCCCTGAAGCGCCGCAGCTGTTTCTGGAGGACCTGGATAGGATCTCTATCTATGGGGTCGAGCATTTCGAGCCTGCGGGTATATTCACCGGGATTGTATCGGGTTTCGAGGTCGCCGCTGCCGGACAGATCGGTGAGCAGGGCCGGATGGCGGATGCAGGTTTTGGAAATGAACTCGCTGAAAGCCCAAACACGCTCGATACCCGGTATATTTTCAAGCGGCATGTCAAGGATGAGGCCCTCGTTTTCCATGGCCTGTTGGCAGGCCGCAAGCTTTTCCTGTACGGCGCTTGTGATTTCAGGGGGGAGGGCTATGTTCTGTATTGCCGCCATAAGCGGACTTTTACCATATTTGGGAATGATTGTATATTACGGTATCGACCTTCGGAGGAATAATTGTGGAATGTTTCCATCAGGCTGTGGTTGTTGAGCCTTTAATCCATCATAAGCGTATTTTACAGATAGACGGATATTTGTAAAGTATATTTTTGGGAAAGGGACGCTTTTGTCATGGAAAGAACGTCCAATTGCGATTTTATTAGGCGACTAATTGCAAAAAATATGTGGGCTAATTAATTTATAAGAATTTTATAAACCAAGATAACCTTAGTTGATTTCGAATGAAATTTCCTATATCTGCAGGGCGTTAATCATAAGCATCGCTTTACTAAAGCATTTGTTCAAATATTTCTTATGGTAAACATAATTTGTAGCGGAACATATTTATGACAACCGGTATATTTTCTGGTAGCTTACGGGAGAATGTCTGTGAGTATCACAAAGCCGGTGGGAAATCAAAAGTGATACGATAATTACGCCTCGATTTCCTTGAGCGCTTCATGGAAGATGGACAGGGCCCGGTCGATCTCTATTTTTGATACGGTGAGACCCGGGATGAAGCGTACGCTGTTTTCTCCGCACCCCAGCAAAAGGAGACCCTTGTTGAAGCAGGCGTTTACCAGCCGGTCCCGTTCCTCTATGGCCTTGGTCTTGCGCTCCCGGTCCTTGACCAGTTCTACGCCGAGCATCAGTCCCAGGCCGCGCACGTCACCGATCAAGGCAGTTTCCTTCTGACAGGCCAGGAGTTGCTTCTTGAAATAGTCGCCCATGGCGGCGGCATTATCCACGAGGCCTTCTTCGAGCACTTTGATGGTGGCCAGGGCAGCGCTGCAGCTCACCGGGTTGCCGCCGAAGGTCGATGCATGGGATCCCGGCGCCCAGTCCATGATGTCGTGGCGGGCGACCATGGCCCCCAGGGGCATGCCCGAAGCGATGCCTTTGGCCAGGGTGAAGATATCCGGGTCGATTCCAAAATGTTCGCAGGCCATCATTTTGCCGGTCCGTCCCATGCCCGTCTGAATTTCGTCGGCCACGTAGAGGATGCCGAACTCCCGGCAGAGGGCCTGCAGTTTTTCGTGAAAACTTGCCGGCGGGACAATGTAGCCTCCCTCACCTTGGATGGGTTCCGTAAAAACAGCGGCCACTTCTTCGGCCGGCATGGTCCTTTTGAAAAGGTCCTCCCTGATCCAGTCCACACAAAAGGTGTCGCAGTCAGGATGCTTGAGGTTGTAGGGGCAGCGGTAGCAATAACCGTAGGGGACGTGCGTGATGCCGGGCACTAGCGGCGCAAAGCCCTTTTCGTGAATCGACTTGGAGGCGGATAGGGAGAGGGCGCCCATGGTCCTGCCGTGGAAGGAACCGAAAAAAGAGATGATGCGCGATCGTTTGGTGTGGTAGCGCACCAGCTTCAATGCCGCTTCGATGGATTCGGCGCCCGAGTTGCTGTAAAATACGCGCCGGTCGCCGGAGCCCGGTGATATCCCGGCAAGTTTTTCAGCCAGTTCGGACTGGATGGCATAATAAAAGTCCGTACCCGACATGTGCAGAAAGGCGTTGGCCTGATCGATGACCGCCTTTACGATTTCAGGGTGACGGTGGCCCGTGTTGCAGACCGCGATCCCCGCGGTGAAATCCAGGAAGATGTTGCCGTCCACGTCGGTAACCTTGACGCCTTCTCCGTTTTGGATGACCAGAGGATAGCCGCGCGTGTAGGAGGGGGAGATGAATTTCTTGTCTTTGGCCAGAATTTTTCGTGCGTTGGGTCCGGGAAGTTCGGTCAAAAGTTTCGGGTAGTCGGGTATTTTAGGCATTTTTCTATCCTCCAAGCAGAGATGTAAATGTTGTTACCATAGGGGCAACATATATCCCGAGAAAGGCCGAAGGTCAACAGTTTATTATACTGCAGTGGGTCTGATCCGCCGCTGCAAATATTGATTGTTTGCCAGGTTGTTTTGGCTGTGTTCGTTTTACTGGTCGTCGTCGATCAGCCGGTAGAGTTTTTTTTCCGACGAATTCAGCTGCTGCTTTTTTTCGTAGATTTTGTGAAGAAAATAGTGGAAAAAATCATGGCGAAGGCTGTCCCGGGTAGCCACGACGAACCAGTGGTTTTTGGCCCAGTTAACCTGGGCCTGCTCCTCCCTGCCGGTCTCGAACATGCCTACCAGCAACTCCTCCCGGTCCACCACCAGGTCGAAGGAGCGACCGCCAAGGTGCTGCTCTATCTTGCCGGCTTCCGGGTGAACGACCTGCAGCTCAAAACGGTCTGCCGGCATTCCCATGGATATGTACTTGATCTCTATACCCCGTTCCGCGGCCTTTTGCAGGCTGGCGGACAGGGCGTGCCCCTCCTGGGGAAAAAGGCGCGTGTAAATTTCCTGACGGGCGCCTTTGATCATCGACTGTGCTTTTTCGATGGCCAGGCCATGGCCTTTAAGGGTCCAGACATAATCATAGCGCGATGTGTCCGTGGCTGCTTTGATTTTATTTTCCAGCTGCTCGATGCTCGTTTCAAAATTGTGGCGCAGGCGTCCGAAGAGCTCTTCCGGCGGGAGCGGCGCATATTGCCCCTCACCGACCTCGGTCACAGCGCCTTTGCCCTTCAATGAACGCAGGACATCGTAAATTTTTGCTCTCGGGATTGCAGAGGTGCGGCTCAACTGTGATCCATTGACCGGGTGATTGGCAACGAGGTAGAGATAGGCTGTGATTTCATACCTGGAAAAACCCAGGTTGAGAAGGGGTTCAGAGGATTTCATTGTTTATTCGTATTATTGAGTAGCGGGTGAACTCCCTTTCAAGGGGGCCGCCCAGGAAAGACTCCGGCAGAATTCCCGCATAAGCGTTTTGCCAACTCCGAATATGGAGTGAGGTTATGCCAGGAAGATCAGCCTTTGTTGCTTTTCTAATTTTCACTTTATATGAGAATCCCATTCAGAGATATTGCAGGCTTATTACACAGAGTAGGCGTTGAAGGTTTCCCTCTTGCCGGTTGCATAATAGTCAACAGGATTGTTGTCCTGGTCGACCACATAGAGGTTGACCAGGTCGCCTTCCTGCGGCTCACCCTCTCTTAACGGCGTGCTGGACGCCAGTTTCCAGGCGGTGCGCCAGGTGGTAACATCCGAGTCCAGGGGGGCCGCTTTTTCGCCGGGCGTGTAGTCAATAACCCACTCTGAACCCTCGCGCCGCTGCATACAGACGCGGAACCCCTTTGGTTTCACAATCCAGTTATCATCGATTATCTTTATGGCTTCAGTTATTTTCATGAGGTCCTCCTTTACATCTCGTCGTGGTCGTGAACAGCACTGAAGGACGCATCTTCAGTTGCCGGCGGCATGGTCTCTGCCTGTGCTTCGGCTTCAGGGTTTTCGCCTTCACTCGACAGTTGCAGGGGAGTTTCGTGGAATACGCGGATGGCTTTGCGGCGCTCGGCCAGTGTGATATTTTCCCTGTCCATGGCAATAAGAATTTTTTCCAAAAGGTCGCACTGGGCAATCCAGAATTTTTTATTTTCCACCCAGCAGCGGGCCCCCATCTTGACGCAGCCTTCCACCAGGTTCAAGGTGTACACCACCGGCCGGGCAGGTTTTAAAAGGACCCTGGGGTCTTCGATCATGATGGATTCCATGAGCTGCTTGGTTCTGAGAATGTCCCTGACATGGCGGATGGGGATGTCGATTTTTAAGCGCCGCGTGGGGGTGAAGTGATAGTTGATGACAAAGTCATTGAGGATTTTGGAGTTGGGAATGAACACGGTTTTCCCGTCAAAGGTCTTCATGCGGGTGTGCACCATGGTGGTGGCTTCAATTTTTCCCAAAAGGGATCCCACCTTGACCGTGTTGTCCACTTTAAAGGGCAGGGTGGGCAGGTAGGGGCGCAGGACGAGCAGGATGACGATGATGGCCAGGGCACCCAAAATGATCAGACGGAAGACATTGCGGCTGTCAAATCCGAGGGTGATCATCGCCGAGGTGAGGATGACCACCAGAAAAAGCGTATATATAATATAGAGAATCGTGTTGGCGCGTGCACTGTCCTTGGTTCTTTTATCAATAAAAACCTTCATTTTGCGCATGATGAATTGCAGCAGCAGCAGACCCACGACCAGGATCACCATGGCCTGGACCATGTCGGCCCCATATTCCCTCAACACAAAGCCTAAACGCTCCGCTTTTGCCGTCAGTTCGGTTTGCATGATTCCTCCCTTGTGTTTTATTCGAACAGTCCTTTTACCGCTTGAACCAATAGATGTCGGTACGGGTGAACAATGCGACGGGCATTGACACGTTTTCAGTTTACGTACTATTTACTGTCTATTTATATTACCGCGAGAATATTTCAATAAAAAATTAGATAGATCCGTCCCTTTTGCCCATAATCGTTAATGCGTTGTACCTGATTCGGCAGTGCCGGAAAAATACATTTTTGTAATTTAAAGCCTTATAAGATTACATAAGTGTAACGTTAGACCGGAAAACGGGTTCATGGTCAAGCATTCTCAATGGGGAAAACCCTTTGTTTGGCGCGTCATTATCCTGAGATGGTTACATGGTATGGTTTTTGCTGTTAACTACCTTGCGCTCAAAAAATGTCAGGTACAAAACCTCAGTTTAGAACAGGTGCCAATTTGGATATGATACCATGGGGCATCGATATTGAAATGTCAATCAACGGGCAGGTTCCAGTGAAGGAGAATAAAAAGCATGTGCCGCTTGTTTGCAATGTCCAGTGAAACACCCGTGTCGCCAATGGTCGCCGTGGAGGCCATGGATGTCATGCGCGAAGGTCACGACGGTTCCGGCGTCGGTCTCTTTCTGCGTGACCTTGGCGGCCCTTTCGAAGAGATCAAGGATGCACCTATCCTGTCCGGCATTTTTACCGACAAGGGATTGAAGCGTCTGGATGCCTTTATGATGGATATCGGTTTCATGACCAAGTACAAGATCACCATCAAGGTGCCCAAATCCAGGCCGCCGGATATTCCCAAACGTGACGTGTACCTCATCCGGGCCTATGAGTATCCGGAGGAGTGGGAAGACCTTCCCTGGGAGGTGTTGCAGGAACGCCTGCTCAATATCAGGCTGCAGCTGAGGACCATGGGTGAGGAAAAGAGGGACATGATCGTGTACTCCTTCTGGCCGGACGTTATCATGCTGAAGGAAATCGGTGACCCCTTGACCGTGGCCAACTACCTCAAGCTGGACCGCAAGGAGCTTCAGGCACGGGTTATTATGGCCCAGGGACGCCAGAACACCAACTACGCCATCAACCTGTACGCCTGTCATCCGTTTTTCATCCAGGGCTACGCCACCATGACCAACGGTGAAAACACGGCCTTTAGGCCCATCAAGGAATTCCTGCTGTCGCGTAATTTCGAAGGCTACACCGGCTATCAGTCGGATTCGGAAGTGTTTACGCACATCCTGCATTACACCGCCAGAACACTCGGCCTGGGGATAGAAGCCTACAAACACATTATCACGCCCCTTCAGGACGATGACCTGGCAGGGCATCCCGATGCCAAGCTTTTGAAGCACCTCAAGCAATCCTGCCGGCGCCTGATCATTGACGGCCCCAATTGCGTGATCGGCTGTCTGCCGGACCATTCCCTGTTCATGGTACAGGACCGTAAGAAGTTGAGGCCCGGTGTCGTGGGCGGACGACCCGGCCGGTTCGCCTTTTCGTCTGAGATTTGCGGCCTGGATGCAGCCATTCCGGATCGGGACCGGGAGAAAGATTTTCAACCCATGCACCTGGACACGGTTATCGTGGGCCCGGAGCGACAGGAGGTCAGCTTATGTACCCAAACCGACCCATTGCCCCTTCCTCTTTGAACATCAAGGATCTGCCCTGGCAGATCCAGTGGAGCAAGGACAAATGCGCCCTGTGCGGCAAGTGCACGGCAGTCTGTCCGGTCAATGCCATTGAATTGGGGACATTTCGCAAACGTATCGTGAAAACCTCCCTGGAGCCGCAGGGCACTTCAGACAGCAGTTTTGAAGTATATCACGGCATCCGGCAGCTGACCGATCCGGCTTATGCCTGTATCGGGTGCGCCATGTGCAGCATGGTGTGCCCCAACGATGCCATCCTGCCCCTGCGCAGCGACGATGCGGACAAGCTGCGCTACCATGTGGACAGGGGCGGGCATCCCCGCCGGCGCGGCGGGCGGCGCAACGTCGTCGGAGGGATCCTGGACCAGCTCAAATTCATCCGCATCTCCATGCTGACCGACCCGGCGCTGGATGCCGGCCGCCATGAATTCGAACTGAAGACCCTTTTGGGAAGAGTCCTGCCGCCCGAGGAAAACCTGAAATTCTTGAACGAGAACGGGTGGATCCCGCCGGTTCGGGAAATCTACCCGCTGATCATCGGCGGCATGTCTTTTGGCGCCCTGTCCCCCAACATGTGGGAGGGGCTGCAGATGGGCGTGGCCTACCTGAACGAGGAACTGGGCATGCCCGTGCGCATCTCTACCGGTGAAGGCGGGTGCCCTCCGCGGCTGCTGCGGTCGAGATTTTTAAAGTATGTGATTCTGCAGATCGCCAGCGGATACTTTGGCTGGGACGAAATCATACAGGCCATTCCCGAGATGAAGGAGGACCCCTGCGCCATCGAGGTCAAGTACGGCCAGGGCGCCAAACCAGGCGACGGCGGACTGCTCATGTGGAACAAGGTGAACAAGCTGATTGCCGCTATCAGGGGGGTGCCCACCGGCATCAATCTTCCCAGCCCGCCGACCCATCAGACCAAGTATTCCATCGAAGAGTCGGTGGCCAAAATGATCATCTCCATGTACATGGCCTGGGGGTTCCGTGTTCCCGTTTACCCAAAAATATCAGGGACGTCCACTGCGCTGGCGGTGCTGAACAACCTGGCTCGGAATCCATATGCCGGCGGTCTGGCCATTGACGGTGAGGATGGCGGCACCGGTGCTGCCTACAATGTTTCCATGAACCACATGGGCCACCCCATCGCAAGCAACATCCGGGACTGCTACCTCAATCTGGTGGCCGTGGGCAAACAGAATGAGATCCCCCTGTTTGCCGGCGGCGGTGTTGGCAAGAGCGGCAACCTGGCCGCCAATGCGGCTGCTCTCATCATGCTGGGGGCCAGCGGTGTGCAGATCGGCAAATATGTAATGCAGGCTGCGGCCGGCTGCCTGGGCAGCGAGTCCGACCGGTGCAACATCTGCAACATCGGCCACTGTCCCAAGGGAATCACCTCTCAGGACCCCCGGCTGTATCGCCGGTTGGATGTCGAGAAGGTGGCAGAAAGGGTGGTGGACCTTTTTCTGAGCTTTGATACCGAACTCAAGAAAATCGTAGCCCCGCTGGGACGGTCCACTTCGCTGCCCATCGGCATGTCGGACGCCCTGGGCATTTCCGATCCTGCCGCTGCAGAGCGGCTGAGTGTCCGGTATGTGGTTTAGGAGGAACTGCGAAGAAAAAATCTTAACCACAAAGACACAAAGGACACAAAGACTACATTTGTAACAAGAAGAAGTAACTAAAGTGAGCCAAGGTGACTGAAGTTAAGCTAATCTGTCTATTCATATAAAAAACAGAGCGCAGCGATTCATCAACTTTAGGTCACTTTTAACTTTAGATCACTTATAACTTAGGGCGCTTTTTATGCAGTATGAAAAAGAAGCCTGAATCGAGACAGGTAAAACCATGAATAGCGACAAACCACATGTGATTTCAGGTCAACACCATGGCCAGCGCATTGCCTCGCGCGTCTTGGAAGAACATATCCAACAAGCCGTCACGGATGGTAAACGTTGCCTGGTTGTGCATTCCATGGGGCAGCACGGAATCGGGGGACGCCTCTGGCGCAGCAACGGGGATCCCGTGTATCTGAATATCCAGGGGCATCCCGGCCAGCGGATCGGTTCCATGGGCTACCCGAACACCTTCATCAAGGTGATGGGACCGGCTTCGGACGATGTGGGCTGGCTCAACACCGGTGCTGAAATTGCCATCCTCGGCAATGCCTCCAACGGGGTGGCCAATGCCATGGCCCAGGGCAAGGTGTATGTGGCCGGCAACATCGGTGCGCGGGGGATGACCATGACCAAACACAATCCGCGGTTTTCCCCTCCGGAGCTGTGGGTGCTGGGATCGGCCGGTGATTATTTCGGGGAGTTCATGGCCGGCGGCATTGCCGTGATTTGCGGCCAGGCCCCCCAGAATACGGACAACGTTCTCGGGTACCGGCCCTTGGTGGGCATGGTGGGGGGCAAGGTGTTTTTTAGAGGGCCCCACGACGGGTTCAGCCAGGTGGACGCCAAGACAATCCCGATTTCTGATCAGGAGTGGTCCTGGCTGCAGGACAACATGCAGTCGTTCCTGGAAAAAGTCGACCGCATCGAGTTGAAACATGAAATGAGTCGCCGGGAGGAGTGGCAGCTGTTACGCGCCCGCCTTCCCCATGAGCGTCTATCAACAGGGAAGCGTTCCATGGCCGAGTTCAAGAGTGCCGTCTGGGACAAAACCTTAGGTATGGGGGGCCTGGTCGGCGACCTCACCGACATCGACCGCAGCCCGATACCGGTCATCACCCGCGGCGACCTGCGTCGCAGGGTGCCGGTCTGGGAAAACAGCCAGTATATTTCACCCTGCCAGAACGCGTGCCCCAGCGGCATACCCGTTCAGGAGCGGTGGCGCATGGTACGGGAAGGCCGCATCGATGAAGCCGTGGACATGGCCCTGGCTTACACCCCTTTCCCGGCCACGGTCTGCGGGTATTTGTGCCCCAATCTCTGCATGCAGTCCTGCACAAAACAGTCCGCCTTCATGGCGCCGGTGGACATCACCGGGCTGGGCAGGGCCAGCATCAATGCACGTGTTCCCGACCTGCCGGAATTGAACGGAAAAAAGGTGGCCGTGATCGGCGGCGGTCCGGCCGGCATCTCCATTGCCTGGCAGCTGCGGCTTAAGGGGTTGGAAGCGGTGGTGTATGACGATGCCGATGCTCTGGGCGGCAAGATCGCCTCGGTCATTCCCAGCAGCCGTATACCGGGTGAGGTGGTGGAAATGGAACTGGAGCGTGTTCAGGCGGTCATACCCCACGTCCATCTGCAGCAGCGGCTGACGGTCGGGGACATGGATGCCCTGGTTGCCGATTTTGACATGGTGGTCATCGCCGCCGGCGCCCAGAAGCCGAGACTTCTGGATATCCCTGGCCGGGAACGAATGTCGACCGCCTTGGAATTTCTGAACGATGCTAAAAAAGGCGCTGTGCGTGTGGGCCGGCGCGTGGTTATTATCGGTGCCGGCAATGTCGGCTGCGACGTGGCCACGGAGGCTGCCCGGCTGGGCGCGGAGGAACTGACCCTTCTGGACGTTATGGAGCCGGCATCGTTCGGCAAGGAGAGGGAAGATGCGGAGGCTGCGGGAGCCGTGTTCCGGTGGCCGGTGTTTACCAAGGAGATCACGGAAGACGGGGTCGTCCTGGAGAGCGGTGAGCTTGTCCCTGCGGACACAGTGGTCATATCCATCGGCGACATACCGGACCTGGCATTTATCCCGGATGATGTGGCGGTTGAACGCGGGCATGTGAAAGTGGATGCGCATTACCAGACAACGCACCCGAAAATATTTGCCGTGGGCGACGTGGTGCGGCCCGGGCTTCTCACCGATGCCATCGGGGCCGGCCGCCAGGCGGCCATGGCCATCGGAGATATCCTGAGTGGGAAGCGCCCTTCGGCATCCCCCAAGCAGGTGATCGATATCGACAGGGTTTCCATGGCCTACTACGATCCCAGGATAACCGCTTATGAGGATATGGATCAGTGCGGCAGTGAGTGCGCTTCCTGCGGGCAGTGCCGGGACTGCGGCATCTGCGTGGCCATGTGTCCGGAAACGGCTATCAGCCGTGTGGAGAAAGGCGGGAATACCTTCGAGTACCAGGTGGATGCTGAGCAATGCATCGGGTGCGGGTTTTGCGCGGGCGCCTGTCCCTGCGGTATCTGGGGCCTGATTGAAAATGCGCCCCTTGAATAAAATCGCCTCCGGCGATTTTATGTTTTGTGTTGATTTGGATGGCAAATGTGCTAAATGAGCAATGAAAAATGATGCGTATGTTACTATAAAAAATTATGGGCCTATCTACAAAATTAAGGTTGAATGTTAACGTCGCGGAATAAGGAGTCCTGGGGAGGATCGAATGTGGAATGCGGAGTGCGGAATTCGGAAGTGAGGTATTCCGCATTCCGAATCCCACTTTCCGCATTTTTTACACAGCGAACCCATGTATCAGCGTATCAGCGTATCACCGGACATCGACATAATTCATCTTTGTGTTCTTTGTGCCTTTGTGGTTACATTCAGTTTGGCTAATATCATTCATATAGAAGTGAATGCAGGTTGTTGGAATTAATTAATGAAAGCATTACTGGCACTTGAAGATGGACGCACCTTTACCTGCCGCTCCTTTACCGGACCCGGTGAAGCCGGTGGCGAGGTTGTGTTCAACACCAGCATGTCCGGCTATCAGGAGATCCTCACCGATCCCTCCTACAGCGGGCAGATGGTGACCATGACCTATCCGCTGATCGGCAATTACGGGGTCAATCCCGAAGACGTCGAATCGGACCGGATACATGTGTCTGCTTTTCTGACCCGGGAGTACCAGCCGTTTCCCAGCAATTTCAGGTCCACGTCAACGTTGGCGGATTACCTGAAAGCGCAGCAGGTGATCGGCATCGAAGACCTGGATACCCGGGCGCTTACCCGGCATATCAGAAACGGCGGCGCCCTGCGGGCCTGGATTACCACCCAGGACCTCGATCCCGCTTCTGCAGTGGCCAAAGCCCGGCTGGTTCCCAGCATGAAGGGCCAGGACCTGGCCAGTGTCGTATCCGCAACCGTACCTTACCGGTGGGAGGACGACGGGCCGCGTCCCATCGATACGGATATCCATGCCATGGATGCCGGCATCTGGCGGCACAAAGGGGAGAGACTGTCCGTGGTGGCGTTTGATTACGGCATCAAGTACAATATCATCCGCAGCCTCGTAGAAAGAGGCACGGAAGTCATTGTCGTGCCGGCGGCCACACCGGCAGAGCAGGTGCGGGCCATGGATCCGGACGGCGTGTTCCTCTCCAATGGCCCCGGCGACCCGGAGCCGGTGGACTATGCTGCTGACACTATCCGTAATCTGATCGGCTTCAAGCCGATTTTCGGGATTTGCCTTGGGCATCAGCTGCTGGCCCTCGCCCTGGGCGCCAAGACCTACAAACTGAAATTTGGCCACCGGGGCGGCAACCAGCCGGTTAAAAACATGCAGAACGGCAGGGTGGAAATCACCTCACAGAACCATGGTTTTGCCGTGGACATGCAGAGCCTTGCCGGTGAGGATATCTCCATCACCCATGTTAACCTGAATGACAACACCCTGGAAGGTTTCCGGCACAACGCGCTGCCCCTTCTGGCAGTGCAATACCACCCGGAAGCATCACCCGGTCCGCACGATGCCAGCTACCTTTTCGATGAATTCGATAAAATGATGAAAAAATATTCCCGATGAGTTTGAACCGGACAAATTGAAACCACAAAGACACAAAGGGCACAAAGATTATTTCAAATATTTATATGATGACCTAAAACCTAAAACGTAAAACCTAAAACAAAAGCAATGCCCAAACGGACAGACATAAAGAAGGTTCTCATCATCGGGGCCGGCCCGATTATTATCAGCCAGGCCTGTGAGTTCGATTACTCCGGCACCCAGGCCTGCAAGGCACTGAAGGAAGAAGGGTATGATGTCATTCTGGTGAACAGCAATCCCGCCACCATCATGACCGACCCCGAAATGGCGGACAGTACCTATATAGAGCCGGTTGTGCCCGAGGCCGTGGTAAAAATTATCGAGCAGGAAAAACCGGATGCCCTGCTGCCGACCATCGGGGGGCAGACCGGTCTGAACACGGCCGTGGAAGTGGCCAAAACCGGGGTGCTCGAAAAATACAATGTGGAAATGATCGGTGCCTCCCTGGATTCCATCAACAAGGCCGAGGACCGCGACCGGTTCCGTAAGGCCATGGCACGCATCGGCCTGCGCATCCCCGAGAGCGGCATTGCCACGGATATGGGCCAGGCAAGGCAGATTGCTGCCGACATCGGTTTTCCCATCATCGTTAGGCCCAGCTTTACCCTGGGCGGTACCGGCGGAGGAGTGGCCTACAACGCCGACGATCTGGAAAGCATGGCGCAGGCCGGGCTGGACGCCAGCCTGATCAGCCAGGTGATGCTGGAGGAGTCGGTCCTGGGCTGGAAAGAGTACGAGCTGGAGGTCATGCGGGACAACAATGACAATGTGGTCATTATCTGTTCCATCGAGAACCTGGACCCCATGGGTATCCACACGGGGGACAGCATCACCGTGGCACCTGCCCAGACCTTGAGTGACAGGGAATACCAGGATATGCGCGATGCCTCCATTGCCATCATGCGCGAGATCGGTGTGGACACGGGCGGTTCCAATGTCCAATTTGCCGTCAACCCCGAGAACGGCGAAATGGTGGTGGTGGAGATGAACCCGCGGGTTTCCCGCAGTTCGGCCCTGGCTTCCAAGGCCACGGGTTTTCCCATCGCCAAGATAGCGGCCAAGCTGGCCGTGGGCTACACGCTGGATGAAATCCCCAATGACATAACCGGGGAAACCCTGGCCTCGTTCGAACCGACCCTGGATTATTGCGTCGTCAAAATCCCCCGCTGGACCTTTGAGAAGTTTCCGGAAACCGAAGACTTCCTGACCACGGCCATGAAATCCGTGGGCGAAACCATGGCCATCGGGCGGACTTTCAAGGAGGCGCTGCAGAAGGGATTGCGCTCCCTTGAAATCGGACGCTACGGCCTGGGGGCGGACGGCAAGGATTTGGTGGAGAACGAAGGGCTTGCACCCACAACCCAGGAAATCGAACAGAACCTGGCCGTACCCAATTCAAAGCGCATCTTTTATCTGCGCCTGGCCTTTGAGGCCGGTCTGAGCGTTGAAGAGATATACAATCTTACCAAGATCGATCCCTGGTTCCTCTACCAGCTCAGACAAATCGTGGAAATGGAGCAGCAACTGGGGCAGGATGCCGGATTGATTCAGGAGCTGATCCGGGATGCTGCGCCGGGGGAATCTGAAGACCATCCGGGCTATGAATTGCTCGAAAGGGCCAAGTCATGGGGGTTTTCCGATGTGCAGATCGCCCACCTGTGCGGCGTGGACGAGGAAAAAATTGCCTCCAGTCGAAAAGAAGTGGGTATCACGCCAGCCTACAAACTGGTGGATACCTGCGCGGCCGAGTTCAAGGCGGCCACGCCCTATTACTATTCCACCTATGAAAAAGAAAGCGAAGCCCGGGTGTCCGACCGCAAAAAGGTGATTATTCTGGGCGGCGGCCCCAACAGGATCGGGCAGGGCATCGAATTCGACTACTGCTGTGTGCACGCGTCTTTCGCGCTCCGTGAAGAGGGTGTCGAAAGCATTATGGTGAACAGCAATCCGGAAACCGTGAGCACGGACTATGATACGTCGGACAAGCTTTACTTCGAGCCCCTGACCAAGGAGGACGTGCTCCACATCGCGGAAACGGAAAAGCCCATGGGCGTCATCGTCCAATTCGGCGGGCAGACACCCCTCAATCTAGCCGAATCCCTGCATACGGCCGGCGTGCCCATTCTGGGGACCCAGCCCGAGAGCATCGACCGGGCCGAGGACCGTGAGCTTTTCCAGGCCATGCTGAACAAGCTCGGGCTGGTTCAGCCGACCAATGGAACGGCCCTGACCATCGAGGAGGCGGTTTCCGTGGCGGAAAATATCGGTTATCCGGTGGTGGTCAGACCTTCTTACGTTCTCGGCGGACGGGCCATGAAGATTGTTTACAACCGGCCGGAACTGGAGAATTTCACCAAACTGGCCATTTTGGCCTCCCCCGGGCACCCGGTCCTTATCGACAAGTTTTTGGAGGATGCCATTGAAATGGACGTGGATGCCATTTCGGACGGCAAGCAGGCCGTCATCGGCGGCATCATGGAGCACATCGAAGCCGCCGGGGTCCATTCCGGTGACTCCGCCTGCGTGCTGCCCCCCTACACCCTGGGGCCGGACATGCTGGAAGAAATTTCAAAGGCCACCAGGGCCATGGCCCATGAGCTGAACGTCGTAGGCCTGATGAACGTCCAGTATGCCATCAAGGACAACCAGCTTTTCGTGATCGAGGTCAACCCAAGGGCCTCGCGCACCATACCGTTCGTGAGCAAGGCCACCGGTATCCCCCTGGCAAAGGTCGCCACCAAGGTCATGCTGGGCAAGACCCTGGAGGAGTTGGGGGTTGTCGAAGAGGTCATCCCGGAATACATTTCCATCAAGGAGGCAGTACTGCCCTTTGACCGGTTCCCGGACGTGGACACGCTGCTGGGACCGGAAATGAAATCCACTGGGGAGGTGATGGGCATCGATTCGCATTTCGGTGGCGCCTACGCCAAGGCGCAGCTTGGCGCGGGGATGAAGCTGCCCACCGTGGGAACGGTTTTTATCAGTGTCAAGGACAGCGAAAAGGCGGCCGTGCTGCCGGTGGCATCCCAGTTCCATAAAATCGGCTTCAGCATCATGTCCACCCGCGGCACGTCGATCTTTTTGAGCAAAAACAGCATACCCAACGAGGAGGTCACCAAAGTGTCCATGGGGCGTCCCAACGTGGTCGACGCCATCAAGAACGGCCAAGTTCAGTTAATCATCAATACCGGGGCGGGCGACACCTCTAAAAGGGATGGGTATCACATCCGGCGATCCGCCTTGAAGTTCAACATACCGTATGCCACCACCATTGCCGGCGCCAAAGCCATGAGCCGGGGAGTGACGGCATTGCGGGATAAAGATCTGACCGTCAAGACGGTCCAAGCCTACCATCGTTAGCCATTTGGCCCACACCAGGAGAATGTGTTCGCAATGAATTTTGAAGATGACAAGCCCCGAGAATCGTGTGGTATTTTTGCTATTTCCAACCATGCCGAAGCTGCCAAAATGACATATTTCGGCCTGTATGCCCTCCAGCACAGGGGCCAGGAAAGTTCGGGCATAGCCGTTGAAAATAACAACGGTATTGTTGCGCACAAAGGGATGGGACTGGTTCCCGACGTATTCGATGCCGAGCACCTGGAGCATCTGGAGGGCCGCAGCGCCATCGGTCATGTGCGCTATTCCACCACCGGCAGCTCGATCCTCACCAATGCCCAGCCCTTTGTGGTCCGCCACAGTAAAAAATCGTACGCCGTGGCCCACAACGGCAACATCGTGAATGCCTATGAGCTGAAAAGGGAGCTGGAAGAGGCCGGGTCCATATTTCAGACCACCATGGACACCGAGATCCTCCTGCATCTTTTTGTGAAAAATCTGAGCCTGGGATTCGAGCAATCCCTGATAACCACAGTTTCGCGCATGAAAGGCGCTTTTTCGTTTGCCATGCTCACCGGCAAGGGCGAAATTATCGGCATCAAAGACCCCAACGGTTTCCGACCGCTGTGCCTGGGACGCCTCAACGGCAGTTATGTGCTCGCCTCCGAAACCTGCGCGCTGGACCTGGTCCAGGCTGAATTCATTCGCGAACTCGATCCCGGGGAGATTGTCATCATCAACGGCAACGAAATCAAAAGCCTGCACGTGAATACGCCTGCGGACCGCTCCTTCTGTATTTTCGAGTTCATTTATTTTGCCAGGCCGGACAGCACCTTTTTCGGGAAAAATGTCTACCAGCTCAGAAAGGCGCACGGCCGCCGGCTGGCTGAGGAGTCCCATGTGGAGGCCGACCTGGTCATGCCCTTTCCGGATTCAGGCACTTATGCGGCCCTGGGTTATGCCGAGGCTTCGGGTCTTCCCTTTGAAATGGGCATGATACGCAACCATTACGTGGGCAGGACCTTCATCCAGCCCACCCAGAGCATGCGTGATTTTGGTGTGCGCATCAAACTGAACCCCGTCAAGGAAATTCTCAAAGGTAAAGATATTGTTATCATAGAGGATTCCATTATCCGCGGTACAACCGTAAAAACGAGGGTCAAGACCCTGCGGGAGCTTGGGGTGAACAAGGTGCACATGCGGGTGAGCGGGCCTCCGCACCGTTTTCCGTGCCATTACGGTATCGATTTTTCCACGCGCGGAGAACTGATCGCCGCTAATTACAATATAGAGGAAATGACCGAGCTCCTTGGCCTGGATTCCCTCTATTACCTCAGCCTGGACGGTTTGCTCGAATCCACAGGTGTGGCGTCGCCGGAAAAATGTTTCTGCAAGGCATGCTTCGACGGTTGCTATCCGGTAACCTTCAATGACAAAATCCGCAAGGATTGCCTCGAGAACATCTGATTTCGAGGGCGTCTATCAAAATAGCATTCTGATTGCGCCAAGCAGTGAATCCCCTCAGTATGTCGAAGCGAAAAATAATGATGACATTAGGCATGCAAGCGCCCTTGCCATGACTGCGGCCTTTGGCGGCGACGCGGGGGCGGGCATTATTTTTCTTGCCTTTTCTGGTTAAAAGCTTAATATAATACCTGATCTTGCACGGAGCAGAGGCTTTGTAGTTCGCAAAAAGATCCTCAAATTTCATAAAAGATTCAGGATTAATAACATTCATACGCAATCGTGCCCATAGTGTCTGGGGACACATGATTTGGACTGCGGTGGAGGCGCCATGATAGAGTCTAAATATCTGAAGCAAAATATCGAGAACATTCAAAGGCTTTTGAGTATTTCCGCTTTGAAGAACTTTGAAACTAAAAATCTGAGCAAACTGCTTCGGTTGAGCAAAATCCGTCAATATGACGACGGGGAAACCATCATTACCGAGGGGGACTACGATCACTGGCTCTATTTTCTGCTTTCAGGCAGTATCCGTGTGGCCAAGGAAGGCGTAACCATCACCAACATTGACAAACAGGGTGAAATCTTTGGTGAAATGCGGATCGTCGACGAGCGGAGCCGTTCCGCCTCTGTCTATGCCGTCGGTAAAACCGTCTGTCTGGCGGTGGATACTTCTGCCCATGACCGCATTGCCGATGAAGGTGACAAGGATGAGAAACTGGATTTTTTGCTGCTGCTGTACCGGATTTTTGCGGAATATATGACGGCTCGCCTGCGTCTGACCAACGAGGAACTCATCAAGGCCAAAAAGGCCATTTCCAGGCCCATTGAAAAGTTCAGATGAAGAAGACCGTCTCTTTTTCAAAACGATCCAAGAATATTTTCTTCCACATTCTCACCAACTGCAACCTGAAGTGCAGGCACTGTTATATAAACAAGGAACAGCACGGCAGCCAGACGCTGCCGCTCGACATCGTCTGCACCTGGCTCGACACCTTTAGCAGGGGGGATGCCGAAGCGAACCTTGTCCTCTTAGGGGGAGAACCCACGCTTCACCCGGGCCTGGCCGACATCGTCAAGGCCGCGAAGGACAGGGGGTATGCATCCATTACCATTGATACGAACGGCTATCTGTTCAACGATATTTTAAACAGGGTCACGCCGTGCGAGGTGGATTATTTCAGTTTCAGCCTGGATGGCCCCACAGCGGATGAAAATGACCGCATTCGGGGGCAGGGATCATTTGTCACCTGTGTGGCCGGCATCGAGGCTGCCCGCGCAAAGGGCTTCAATACCAGTCTGATCTATACCGTCAGCAGAAGCAACCTGAAGGGCCTTGAGGGCATGGCGCCCCTTGTGAAAAAGCTGTCCGTTGACCGTTTTTTCATTCAGGTGATCGGCCTGAGGGGGAAGTCTGCAGGGCCGAATGCCGGAACCTCCGGGCATGATATCCAGCAGGTGACCGGTAAGGAATGGATGAGTGTCATCCCGCACGTGGCTGAGCAGGTAGCGGAGAGCGGTATTACCGTGACCTACCCCAAGGTGTACTTGAGGCCTGACGAGACCTTCGCGTGCGCGGGAGTGGTGGCGGACAACTATTTCATTTTCCCCAACGGCAGGGTGTACCGCTGCCCCCTGTGCGAGGATTTTCCCGCGCATGGCCTGGCCTTTGAAAACAATGTGTTGAAAACCATGCCGCCCATCAACGAAACCGACCTGTTTCTACTCAGCATCCCCGAGGGGTGCGTCATGAACAGGATCATCCAGCCGGACAACATTGCCTATGGCCGGGACGGCCGGCCGAAATTCAAGATTGCCTGCTGCCTGCTGAAGGAGGAGGTAAACGGCCAGTAATTCCAACAGTAGTGAGGGTGGAAAAAATATCGGTTCTACTCCTACAGAGTTGTGGTTAGAAAGGTTTCAAGGGTTCAAGGGGTCAAGGATTCAAGTGAGATAGAATTCAGCTCATAGCTGATAGCTTAGAGCCGACTATCAGCTATGAGCTATTTTTCGTTTGACCCCTCAATCCCCTCGACCCCTCGACCCCTCGACCCCTTGACCCCTTGACCCCTCTAGTTATATGCTATCGCAGTGGGACCGATTAATTATTAGCCAATGACAACCGATCCAATAGTAATCCACATGTAGAGGTTGCCCCATGAACGCTGAAGTTTTTGAATACCTTTCCAAGATGCCGCATTTTTCTTTTCTCCCGGAGGAGGACATCCGCCAGGTTGCCGAAAAGGCGACCGTGAAACAGTATCGCAAGGGAGACGTATTTGCCGAACAGGACAAGAGTGTCGTGGACAGCATCTATGTGGTCACCAACGGTGTTCTCGAATTGTTGGATGAAAAAAAGGGCACGCGCATGCACTCGGGCCTGATAACCGCCGGTGAAGTGTTCGGTGGTATCAGTATCATGATGAACGGCAGTATTTCCCTGCGCACCGTCATTGTGGATGAAGACTGCAGAGGCTACGAGATCCCCAGGGAAACTTTCCAGGACCTGTGCAACAGGAACAAATCTTTTTACGAGTATTTTCTGGAGAATTTCAGCAAGAATATCATCGACGAATCCATTACCTCTCTGATCGAAACCGGCCAACTGAGCGTGTTCCTCTCAGGTGTGGATCCTTTTTCATTTTTACCTGAAGAGGAATTGGTGCAGATCGCGGCCAAGCTTTCCGCGGTTCACTATCCCAAGGACACGGTTCTGTTTGTACAGGGGAGGACCCGCATAGGGCATTTGTACATCCTCCACAAGGGCTCGGCCGACCGGTATTACGAGGAAGTCGGTAAGAAAACCATGCACTCGGTGCTGGGGGAGGGGGACAGCTACGGCGGGATCTCGATCCTTTTGAACGACGGCATGTCGGTGCGGACACTTCAGGTGAAGGAAACCTCTTATTTCTATCTCCTGCCCAAAGACGTGTTTCTTGATATCTGCCAGCGGTTCCCGGTTTTTTCCGATTTTTTTACCGATATTTTTGGCAAGCGCATGCTTGAAAAATCATATGCGGCCATCATTGCCAAAACCGCTCAACCCGGCGAGCAGGGACTCCAGTTTTTCAACCAGCCCATTTCCAACCTCTATATCAAGAGACCCATATTCGGGCTTGTTGAGTTGTCCATCCGCGATGCCGCCAACCTGATGGTGGAGTATAAGATCAGCTCCCTGTTCATCAAAGATGACGATGGAAAGTGCGTGGGTGTGCTTACCGAGAAAGACCTGACCCGCAAGGTGGTGGTCTATGCCTGGGACGTGGACCGCCCGGTGTCTGAAGTCATGACCTCCCCGGTGCACACCATTTCGAGCCAGGCGCTGATTTTCGAAGCCCTGATGGTGATGATGAAGGAGGGGATCCGCCACCTGGCCATCATGGGCAGTGATGAGGAAATCGTGGGTATCGTCTCCAACCGGGATATTCTGGCGGCTCAGGGCCAGTCTCCGGTGTTTCTGCTGCGAGAACTGGCCAAGGCCGACAGCATGGAAGAGATCGTCGACCGCCACAACAAGCTGCCCCAGCAGATCCGGAGCCTCATCACCAGCGGCGCCCAGGCCAAGAACCTGACCCGCTTCATTACCACCGTATCCGACACCATTTTAAAGAAACTGATAGGGTTTACCCTCGAGGAGTTGGGGCCCCCGCCGGCAAAGTTTGTGTTCATGATTCTGGGGAGTGAAGGCCGCAACGAGCAGACGCTCAAAACCGATCAGGACAACGCCATCATTTTCGAAGATGTGCCCGCGAGCGAACAGGAAAAGGTCATGGCCTATTTTCTGGCCTTTGGTGAAAAGGTGTGCGGTTTGCTGGATGATGCTGGGTATGCGTTTTGCACGGGCAACGTGATGGCTAAAAACCCGAAGTGGTGTCAGCCGCTCTCCAAGTGGAAGGCCTATTTTTCCGGATGGATCCATGCCGCCGAAGGCAAGGACCTGCTGCAGGCGAGCATTTTTTTTGACTTCAGGGGTGGTTACGGGGACATGGCCCTGATCGACAGGCTCCGGCAGCATCTCTTTGCCGTCCTGGGAGGTTGGCCGGGTTTTTTCAGGCATTTAACCGAGAATGCCATGTATTTCAGGCCCCCCATCGGTTTTTTCAGAAATTTTTTAGTGGAGTCAAAGGGGGAGTACAAGGACATGTTCGACATCAAGGCCGCCATGACCCCTATCGTAGATTTTGCCCGCGTCTACGCCTTGAAAAACAAAATCGAGGAGACCAACACCCTGGAACGCCTGGAGCAGCTACGCATCAAGCAGGTTTTAAAGCAGCAGCAATACGAGGAGCTCGAAAAAGCCTACAGTTTTCTTCTGCAGATCCGTTTTGTCCGCCAGATCACCGCGATCATGGATGAAAAGGGCAAGCCGGACAACTACATCAATCCCAAGAAGCTGACCCGTATCGAGCAGAAGATGCTCAAGGAGATCTTCACCCGTGTGGAAAAGTTCCAGTCCCTCCTGGAGGGTGAATTTATCGGTTTGACCTGATACCTGTCAAAAGCACTAAATTATGACAACCGGTATAGAAGCTAAACAATCGGAAACGTGTTGTCTCTTTCGACTCGGGCTTCCCGGGTCAAGAGGTAGAGCAGGGCAACGCCGGCCAGACAGAGACTGTAAATCATCATCAGGTTTTTGAAGGCCGGCAGGGTCCAGGAACTATCCGCGTAAAAAATGCCGGCCAGCAGAAGATTGGCTCCGGATATAAGGGCAAACGCATACTGCTAACGCACATGCTGTCGCGAAGATCAACAAGCGGCGGGAACGGGATGATTGCAACGTCTTAATTTTCCGGCTGGATGGCGGCGGGTGTATGCAATTTCTGCATGGCCGTCACAAGCATAAACAGGATCAGGCCGGCAGCGTTTGACCAGTATTCCGGCCAGAAAAGTCCCAGCGCCGACAAGGCGAACAAAATAGTTTCCACAAGGGTGGCCTTGCGAATAAAGTAGCGTTCCAGGGCCGAGGCAAATGCCACGAGGCCCAGCGTGGTGACGAATACGGTGAAAAAAACGCTCCAGTGGAGCAACTCGTAGTTTTCACCGACACCCAACAGGGGCCTGTAGGCCATGACGATGGGGATGATGTAGAGACCCTTGGCCAATTTCCAGGAAGTAAAAGCCGTGCGCATGGGGTTTGCCCCGGCAACGCCGGCGCCGGCAAAACTGGCCAGGCTGACCGGGGGGGTGACATTGGCGTCCTGGGAGTACCAGAACACGATCATGTGGGCCACGAGTATCGGTACGCCCATATCCAGAAGTGCAGGACCGGCCAAGGTGGCCAGTACGATGTAGCTGGCGGTGACAGGCAGCCCCATGCCCAGAACCAGTGAAGCCGCACCGATCAGCAGGATGGCCAGAACCTTGATGCCGAAGCTGAGATCCAGGACCAGGCTCGAAAATTTCAATCCCATCCCGGTGAGGGTGACCATGCCCACGATAATGCCCGCCGCCGCACATGCCACCGAAACCATGATGGCATTCTTGGCCCCACTTTCCAGTGCGGTCACTATCGTCTTGAATTCCTTCACAGCAAAACTACCCAAAGATGTTCGTGCATTGGGTGTGCTGTCATTGGGCCGGAAACCGTGCAGGCTCCAGCGGATCGTGTTGGCGATCAGGCTGGCCGCCAGGGTGCTTATGACAGCCACGAAACCGGCCATCATGGGCGAGTAGTTGGAAACGAGAACGTATATCAGGATGCCCACGGGCACGATAAAATGGAGGCCGTTTTTAATGACCTCCAGCACCTTGGGCAGGTTCTCCTTTGGTTGCCCTTTGAGCCCGAACTTTTTGGCTTCGTAGTGAACGAAGATCAGCACCGCAAAATAGTACATGATGGCGGGCATCAGGGCGACTTTTATAATGGTGAGATAACTGGTGTTGGTAAACTCCGCCATCAGGAAGGCACCGGCGCCCATGATGGGCGGCATGAGCTGGCCGCCCGTGGACGCTGCCGCTTCGATGGCCCCGGCCACATGGGGGCGGTAGCCCACCTTCTTCATCATGGGGATGGTGAAGGATCCTGTGGCCACCACATTTCCTACGGCGGAACCGGATATGGAGCCCATGAAGCCCGAGGCAACCACGGAAGTCTTGGCCGGTCCGCCGGAAAATCGACCCGTAAGGGCGTAGGCCAGTTCGATGAAAAAGTTGCCGCCGCCGGTTGACTCCAGAATGGCGCCGAACAGAACGAACACGAATACAAAAGTGGCGGCAACACCGATGGGCAAACCGAAGATGCCTTCGGTGGTCAGCCAGAGAGTGGTCGTGATTCGCTCTATGCTGTAACCCTTGTGAATGATCAGTTCCGGCATGTAAGGGCCGTACATGGCGTACAGGATGGCCGTGGTACAGATGCCGGTCATGATGAGCCCGATGACCCGGCGACAGGCTTCAAGTACCAGGAGCGTACCGATAATGCTGACCAAAAGGTCGCTCTTCAGCCAGTCTCCCTGGCGTTCAAAAATGGCCGTGAGGTTGTAGCAGATATAAGCGGTACAGAAGACGGAGGCGGCCACCAGCATCCAGTCCAGAACAACCCAGGCATTGAAACGGTCCTTGCGTATTCCTTTGAAGGCCGGTTTGAGCAGGAAGGTGAGGGTCAAGATGGCCCCCAGATGGATGGAGCGCTGCACCAGGGCCGTCAGGGCGGCGATGCCCGCGGTGTAAAGCTGGTACAAACTGAGGCTCAGGGCCACGATCATGACCACTTTGGCGGTTGCCATGACCAATCCGCTGTGGGAGTCTTTTGGCAGGGGTTCTGGTACTGTGATATTCTTTGGTTCCGTCATTGTTTCAATTCGTAGGTACGGTTACATAATTAAGACAAAGCGCTTTCACCACCCGCTTTGCTAAAGACGCCAAGAATGCCAACTATCCAGAGGTCAGAGAGCGGAGGACGGACGGAATCCTATAAACAGCCGACCTCCGGCCTCTGTTTTTAGCCTTTGTGCCCTTTGTTTACCCAGTGAAATGCACGGGAGTGCCGTCGAAGACGATTTCACAGGGGTGTCTTTGTGGTTCCGGCCTGTCCGTTTTAGTTCGGAGTGGCCGGATGGGGAAACGCCTTGCGCCATATCATATAAATGGCGTTGACCGGTCGGGCTGAAAACTTGACCGCCTCATGCGGAGCCACAGCCGACAGGTTGGTGTGTGCGTCTCTCCATATGATGGTGTGATCAACTCCGGGACTGCCGATCCGGAGAACAAAGTTTCCGGTGGCCATGTGCATGTCTTCGATCACCTCATAGGGGCCCCGCTTCACCATCTTGCCCACACCGGGCATGCGGCCCATGCCTGCCCCGAATTTCAGGTAGCGCTCTTCTTCAATGTAGATGGCACCTTCTTTATCCAGACTGTGCTCTTCCCATATGGGCGCGTTTTCCACAGAATGGTAGTAGTGCAGGGTGAAGCGTTCCCCCGGGGCCAGGGGGAGGACCAGGAGTGGTTCTCCCCCCTGCACCGGTTTCACGGTCAATTCCAGCTCTCCGGGGATGAACCAGGCCGCTGTTGCCAGCAGTATGATCAGGCCTGCTGCCACCCAGACGATGGATCTCCCGGGCGTGCGGGCTTTTCTTTCAGGCCCGATCTTTTCTCCAGTCTGGGACCTGTTCAAGGCATCAATTTGCCGGGCACGTCCACGCCTTTTTCCTGCAAGTATTTAATGGTCCCCGGATGCAGCGGCACAGGCGAATACTTGACGGCATTCTCAGGTGTCGTGTAGGCGGCTGACGGATGAATTTTTTTCAAATAGTCATTATTTTCAAACAGCGCTTTGACCAGTGAGTATACTAGGTCGGTGTCCAGGGATTTCTGGCAGATCATGACATTCCAGACACCGATGGTGGGCACGGGGGCATCGATGCCGCGATATACCCCGCCGGCCAGTTCAACAGCCGAATAGGTCTGGTTGGCCATCAGAATTTTTTCAGCCTGCTGCGATGTAAAATTGATGATGTGGATGTCGTGTGTGGTGGCCAGATCAAGAATGGAACTCGTGCCCGGGCCCACGGACCAGACCCCAACTTCGATGGTGCCGTCCCGCAGGGCATTGGCACTTTCGGTAAAGGACAACCGGCTGTCTTTATAGGAATCCACGGGAATCCCCAGGGCCTTGAACACGGCTTCAGCCATGAAATTAGTGCCGCTTCCCGGGCTGCCGGTGCTGATGTTGCGGCCTTTGACCTGTTCGATATTGGTAATGCCGCTTTTTTTGAGGGTTACCACCTGAAGCAGGTTAGGGTACATGATGGCCATGGATAGAATGTTGTGTTTTTTGTTCTTGAATTTGGAGAGTCCCTGATAGCCGGCCACGGCCACATCGCCCATGACTTCGCCGATAACGGTTTCACCTTTGTGGGCCAGCTTCACATTTTCCACGCTGGCGCCGGTAACTTCGGCCACGGCCTTTACACCGGGTACATATTTCGACCAGATTTCAGCGACGCCGCCACCATAGGGGTAGTAGATGCCTCCTGTACCGCCGGTGCCAATGCTGACGAATGTGGTTTTGGCCATAACGGGTCCTGCCAGGGTGAGGGCCAGACATAAAGAGAGAACAATGCTCAGTCGTTTCATTTTTAAACCTCCGTTTGCATATTCCAGGGTTGATCGCTTGCATGCATGGGTTAAGGCGCCATGGTATCGATTTTGAGGATGATCTCTTCCGGTTTGACATTCACGCCCCCTACCGGATAGACAAAAGATGCGGTCTGACCCGGTTCTACCAGGCCTTTTTTGGTTTTTCTGGGGATCAGGCCGCCCACGGCTTTGCCGTTGTCCAGAAATATGTTGACCCTGTAGCGTTGCGGCGCGGTGCTGATATTTTTTACCGCCACATTGAAATGCAGCGTGTCCGCACCTTCCCATTTTTTTAAGGAGCAGCTGAATTCAGCCAGTTCGACCTCGTCCGCAATCATTTTTTCAACCTTGCCGTCATCATCCACGCAGGGAAAGGTGTCCGGCATGCTGTCGGCGGTTAATTTCTGTTTCGATCCGGCACAACCGGTGAGGACCAGACCGGCAACGGCCAGTGTAATTACCAAGAACGTTAAGACCCCTCTGGTTAGCTTCATTTTGCCTCCCTCCTTGTTGGTTATATGGCGGTTATAAATTTGTGTCTATAGGGATGGTTACCCAGATTGTATAGCACATGTTGAGGAACCATGAAATTCATTTTATGGGCTTAATGCAGGAACTAAATACAAAAAAACTTAAAAGCGCGAGGCTGGCATCACACATGGCGCTTTTCAGATTTAGTTTTTTAGTGGTTTACACTGCTTACAAGGCGGAGGTTTTGATTACATCCGCCAGCTTCTTTACGGCCCTGTCCAGGGCGGTCTCGTCGGCCATGGTGAAATTGAGACGCATGGTGTGAATGCCGGCTGCAGGATCGGTAAAGAAGAATTGGCCCGGAACAAAGGCCACATTCTGTTTTACACAGCGGTAGTAGAGCTCCCGCATGTCGTAGCCCGCTGGCCCCTCTACCCACACGAACATCCCGCCTTCAGGCCTGGACCAGGTGAACTCCTTTGGAAAATAGGCCGCAAGAGCTGCCAGCATGGCGTCCTTTTTAGGCTTATACAGCCGGATGATATGTGGCAGATGTTTTTTGAGATATCCACCCTGAATGTATTCGGCGGCCAGGGCCTGATTGAAGGTGCTGGTGTGGAGGTCCACCCCCTGTTTGACGATGACGAGCCAGTCCCTGACGTTTTGCGGGGCAATGTAATATCCGATTCTCAGACCGGGTGCGAACACCTTGGAGAGCGTGCTTACATAAATGACATTGTCAGGGGCCATGGTTTTGATAGGGGGGATGTGTTTCCCGGCGTATCTCAGGTCACCATAAGGATCGTCCTCGATGAGCAAGGCGTCGCGGGCCTGAATAATCTCAGCGATACGCTGCCGGCGTTCCAGGGGGATGGTTCTCCCGGTGGGGTTCTGAAACGTGGGCACCAGGTAGATGAACTTGACGGGCTCTCTATCGAGCACTTCTTCAAGGGATTCCGGAATCAGGCCCTGGTCGTCCGAGGTCAGGGTGACATAGCGGGGTTCATAGGGGTCAAAGGCCTGAATGGCGCCGAGATAGGTGGGAGATTCAACGGCGATGGGGTCCCCCTTGGAGATGAAAATCTTGCCGGCCGCGTCTAGCACGCCCTGGGAACCGCTGGCAATTAAGATCTCTTCCGGCGATGCCTGGATGCCTTTGCGGGACCCGAGGTCATGGGCAAGGGCTTTGCGCAGCGGACCAAAACCTTCGGTGGGATCGTACTGGAGGGCTGCTGGACCGTATTTCTCCAGCACATTCGTGGTCAGGCCCTGCAAAATATCAAGAGGAAAGCTTTCCGGAGCAGGGATGCCCCCGGCCAGGGAGACCATGCCCGGCTGGGAAACGACTTTCAATATTTCGCGGATGGTGTTGACACTCATTTTTTGGGTTCTGCCCGCCAGCAGATTATCGATATTCATTGCAGTGTCCCTCCTTCATTATTCAAATCGTTTTTCATTTGTTAATAAGATAAAGACCGGTCGGTATTTTTTGTTCAGCGAGATAAAATGACCTTTTAACCAAGTCACAGAAATTAGTTTTGGCCTCAAACCATTGCCTGGAATGCTGGAGCAATGGAATATTGGGTTTCGGGTGTCAGGTTAGCTTTTGGCCGTCAGCAAACCAATCAAATTCGATGTTCTAGGCCGTTAAGCCATCGGCTACGGCGCACCTTCTGATCTTCTGATGTTCTGGGCTTTTGGGTCAAGTCCTGATTAAAAGTGGTCACTTTTATCGGTTTCAAATCATCTGTATTCCATCTCTTTACTCAAAAATGAACATCGAACATCCAAGGTCAATCAAAAAAAAACCCATCACGAAATCACGAAAGAATGAAAACACGAAAACATTTCTGAACATTTCGTGCTTCTTCTGTCCTCTGCTCTCCATCTTCCGGCCTCTCCCTACTGCTTACTGTTTTCCGCCTTCTGGTCATTCCCTCAAGTTCTGCACATAACAATGCAGTTGGTTAACCGTCTGGTGTATGATGGTTCGATCACGGCTGGATATGTAGAGGGCTGCCGCGCCGTTCAGGGATATGACAATGAAGTTGGCGATCTCCCTGGGGTCGGCATCGGCGGCAACCTGGCCGCTGTCCATGGCTTCCTCCAGCCACAGACGCAACAGACGGGACAAGCGGACAAAACCGCGCAGGATCTGTTTGCTCATGCTGGCCGACTGCCCGGAAAGCTCCACCAGCATATTCAGGAAAAAACAGCCGCCGTCAAAGACCTCTCCGCCCAGGTAGTTTTCCAGATCATTTTTTATAAAGGCGTCCAAGCGTTCAAGCGGGTCGCTGCACCTTCGCACATCCTTGAAAACGAGAGATCGCCAAATGCTGACAGCATGGTCATACACCGCATGCCAGATCTCCTCCTTGCTGGTAAAGTGACCGTACAGACCGCCCTTGGTCAAACCTGTGGCCTCGAGAACATCCTTGATGGAGGTGTTGTAGTAGCCTTTGACCGAAAACAGCTGCAACGACTGGTCCACAATAGTCTGGCGCGTGAGTTCGCCTTTTGATTTCACTTTCATTTGAAAAAGGCCTCGACGGGTAACGCGTTTGCGCTTAAGCGACGTTTCTAATTTTAAAATAGATCACGATTAAACGGTTGAAAAATGTAAATAAAAAAAACCAACCGTTCGGTATATTTAGTATGAACACGAATCTATGTCAACCTAAAATCGTGAAACGAGTTTTTCACAATTTAAATTCAGCCCGCTGTTCACAGCGGGCTGAATTTAAATTTCGTTGGCCGACTGGATCAGGCAATGCAGCAGCACGTTGCCGCCGGCCTCACAATCCTCCCAGGTGGTTTCCTCGACTTCTACGTGGCTCCGGCCGCCGATGCTGGGCACGAAAATCATAGCCGTGGGCGCTATCTGATTCATGTAGCTGGCATCGTGACCGGCGCCGCTGACCATGTGCAGATTGGAGTAGCCCAGGTTCCCGGCTGTATTGAGGACCCGCTGAACCAGTTTTTCATCAAAGGGAGAGTGCTCCACGCGCCAGGTTTCCTCAATTTCAATGGGGCAGCCCCGGCGTTGAGCAATAGCTTCGAAATCGGCCTTTACATCCTCCCAGGCCTTTATGGCGTGGTCATCGTCCCAGGAGCGGATGTCCACCGTGAAGTGGACCTTGTCCGGGATGATGTTTCTGGAGTTGGGGTAGTTCTGGATCTCGCCCACGGTGGCCACCATGTTGCCGCCCATTTTGTCGGGCAGTTCGTTGACCTTCAGAACCATTTCAGCAGTTGCGCAAAGGGCGTCGTGCCGGCCTTCCATGGGCGTCGGCCCCACCTGGTTGGCTTCGCCTTCCAGGTATATGTCATACCAGTGCAGGCACAGGATGCCCTTGGGCGCTCCTATAGTCAGACTTTCCCGTTCCAGCATGGGGCCCTGTTCGATGTGGTATTCGTAGTAGGCGTGCACCGGCCATTTTCTGGCAGGCGCTTCTCCCCGGTAGCCGATCCGCTCCAGTTCGTCCAAAAAGGTGAGACCCTTGATATCGGTCCTGCCGTAGGCATAGTCGCGTTCCAGGGCGCCGGCCCAGACGCCGGACGACACCATGGCAGGAGCAAAACGGCTGCCCTCTTCATTGGTCCAGTCCACGATGACGATGGGACGTTCGGTTTCAATGTTATTTTCGTGAAGGGTGCGCAGGGCCTCGAGGGGGCCCATGACGCCCAGAATGCCGTCAAAACGCCCGCCTTTGGGCTGGGAGTCGATGTGTGACCCGCTCATGACCGGTGGCAGATCGTTGTTTCTGCCGGCGCGCCTGCCGAAAATATTGCCCATCTCGTCGATGGTGATGTCGAGTTCGAGTTCCTTAAGCCACTTGACAAAAAGGTCGCGGGCCTGCTTGTCCTCGTCGGTGAGGGTGAGCCGCTGCACGCCGCCTCCGGGGGTGGCGCCGATTTTGGACATTTCCTCGAGTGTACTCTGGAGTCTCTTTCCGTTGATGCGCAAATTTTTCAAATCCATGTTGTTTCCTCTCCGTGATAACAATTAAAACTGAGAATTCATGCCAATACTAACCCGCAGTACCGAGCCACCAGTTCCTTCGACCATGAAGGACATGGCACTGTCAGGTTTTCCGAACAGCTCCAAGCGGATATCTAAATACAAGGCCATTCTTTTTGTCAAACCATATTAGATGCCAACGCCCATTTCAAGGTAATCCCGAACGGTTTGATTCCAGTTAGCCATTTTTTCGCCGTCCACGGTCACATCGATAGACGACAGATTCACGATGCCCAAGCTGCCCAGGAAATAGGGGCGCATTTTCGATTGTCGTCTGAACCTGCCCCCATAGCCGGTGTCAAAGGTATCATAATATTTGGTATCGGAAATGAGCGTTTCCGGTCCTGATTCCCCACCTATAAAGGGGAGGACGGCCACGGACAAACTGACACCCCATTTTGAGGGTTTTTGGGATTGGGATGACAGGTCATCGGCAAGAGATTTCGGGGCATTGTTTAAAAGCGCAGATAGAAAAAATAGTGACCTGGCAATCCATCCAGTAGTCGTCCTATTCAGGCTGCATTTTTAACTGAACCCTATCTGTGATGATCAGTGCTGCGGCGGACGGCTCTGCTGTACTTCCTTCATGGTTTTCAGGACTTCGATGCTGCTTTTCAATCCCTTGACATAGCGGGCCATGTTGATGGCGCCTCCTGCAATCTGGGCCAGCGCCTGCACGAAATTGACATCATGCATGGTGAACTCCCACGGCTCGGATGTATAGACGCGCACCGCCCCTATGAGATTGCCGCCGACGACGATGGGGACCGAAAGGATGGAGGCGATTCCCTCTTTGCGGGCTTCTTCGGGGTACTGGATCCTGGGATCGTCCGTGACATCGTAAATGGCCACAGGCTCATCCTCCAAGGACTGGGCAATGGAACGCAATGCGCTCACCGGACCTTTGTTGATGTACTCATTGCTCAGTCCGAATGAGGTGGCCAACTCCAGTTCATCTGTTTTTCTGTTGAACAGGAACAAGGCGCATCCCTTGACATCCAGTGCTGTTTTAATACTGTCTACCGTCATTAGGGCTACTTCTTCAGGGTCTTTGGAATGGGAGATTGACTTTGCGACCTTGAGCATGGTTTCGTAGTTGATGACTTGATTTTCCATGATGTTCCCTCCTTTTCCGGCGGTTGTGGTGCGTATGAGTGCATACGTCAAATTAAGTTCAATGAAGAACGAAACACCGAATCAGATGGAAGATCGGCTCAAACGCATATCAAAGGTAACCCGTCTAGGTCAGTGGTGAAGTGAGGGTATCGGAAGTAATCTGCAATCAACTATACACGGACAACCGGTATATAGTCAACCATTCTCTTGGTTTCTATCTGCCAGGATACCCGGGATTTGATTATAAAGAAATCGTGATAAGTTTTTAGTCTTTCATATGGGAGCGACGCAGTCGCGTTTCATAAAATCGTGGAACACGATTTTATACGTTGAAGCGGAAATTGATGATATCGCCGTTTTGAACCTTGTAGGTTTTGCCCTCCAGACGCACGGTGCCGCGCTTGCGGGCTTCGGCATGACTGCCGGCATCCATGAGGTCGTCATTTGCCACCACTTCGGCCCTGATAAAACCCTTTTTGATGTCCGAGTGAATGACGTCGGCGGCGTCCACGGCGTCGGTGTCTTTGCGGATGGTCCAGGCCCTGACCTCGTCCTCCCCCACGGTAAAGAAGGAGATTAATCCCAAAAGATCGTATGAGCGGCGCAGGACCCTGTCCATGGCCGAAGCGGTGATGCTGAACTCGGCCAGGAATTCGGCTGCCTCTTCGTCCGTCATCTGGGCCAGTTCCTGTTCCAGCTTGCCCCTGATGACCATGTGCTCCCCGGCCGCTTCAGCTATGAGTTCCCCGGGCATCTGGTCGTCATCGTCTTCATTGTTGAACAACACCAGGGCGGGCTTGGCGGACAGAAAGGCATATCCCCGTAGAAGGGGGGCCGAGGCGAGCTCCGGCACGTCGCGCAGAGGCGTTTCGTTTTCCAGGTTCTCGATGCATTTCTGCAGCAGGGTGAACTCTTCCGGGTTGTATTTTTTGCCCCGCCGGTTTTCATGTTCCAGTCGTTCGATTCGTTTTTCGGTCACCACCAGGTCCGCCAGAATCAATTCCTGGTTCAAGGACGTGAGGTCGGCCTGCGGCGTGACTTCGGTGTGGCCGGGTCCCAGAAAATTACGCACCACATGCACCAGGGCATCGCTTTCCCTTACCTTGGCCCAGAAACTCAGATCCTGTTTGTTGTCCTGGCCGTGCACCACGGACCGCGGCAGAAAGTATTCGATTTGGGCATAGATGGTTTTCTTAGGTCTGTACATGTCGCTGAGAATGTCCACGCGTTCATCAGGCACCTTGATCATGCTGATTTTGCTCTCGTTTTTCTGGGGCCCTTCCGACGAGCTGTGCGTCAGGGCTTCGAATACGGTGGACCTGCCGCTGCCGGGTAATCCGATGATGCCGAGTTTCATGAATGAATCCCTCCAAAATTTCATGCCCTGATGCGCACAACGAAGCGTGAAGCAAGCACTATCGCCAGATTCTTCACAGGCTCATTCTGCGAGACTTCATGAAAATGAATAAAATAAGATCGCTTTTGTTATACAATATTATAAATCATACATTAGAAACATGTATCAGCTCGGATTATGTTTAATATCCCGGGCTTTATGAAAGAAACACTGTCCTCAAAGGAGGCTGAGCGTTTCTAATGAAGTAATAACAAAATTATGGCGGTTGTGCACCCCCTTTGTTGCGGCAGGCGGACGGTAAAAGGGTTCCCTTTCCTGTTGTGTATGAACAGACATCGAAATACAAGGGGTTGTGTATATTTGTATGGTTGTCGGTTGACAAAAACAAAGACTTCGCATAATGGCTCTTGGTTAAATGCCCGGTGGCCATGGGGTCCCTGCACGGCTGATGGCCTGAAAAGCTGTAAGGTGGAAAAAAACGTAAAGGGGCGGACATAGGGCGGGCGGTAAGGCATAGTTGCCACAAAAAAAGTGGGTAATCTTTTTCACATCCGCAAGGTTATGATGATGGAATATAACTATAAATAGTTGAAATAAAACAATATATAATAAAATAGCCTTTTTGCGCATACATTTTGCATATCAAGTGGATATTGAGGGACATTTGAAGAGCGGTTGTGGTTCAAATTGTGTGGAAACAGAAACGAGGTAGGAAGATGGGCTATCGCATAGGGTTTATATCGACCCGGTTCAGTGGGGCGGACGGTGTAACGCTGGAGGCTGGCAAGTGGTCTGAAGTACTGGAAAAAAATGGAAACACCTGTTTTTGGTTCGCCGGCGAACTGGACAAATCCGCTGCGAGAAGCTGCCTGGTGCCCGAGGCGCACTTCAAAGACGAACACAATCAATGGGTCAATGATCGGGTGTTTGGCCAAACCCGGCGTTCCCCTGCGGTAACCGAACGCATACACGCCTCACGCTCATTTTTGAAGGCCAGGCTGCATGCGTTTATCGACAAATTTAACCTGGATATCCTGGTTGCGGAGAATGTTCTGACCATACCCATGCAGATCCCCCTGGGCCTGGCCCTGAGCGAGGCGATTGCCGAAACCGGGCTGCCTACCATAGCCCACCACCATGATTTTTTCTGGGAGCGATCCCGGTACACCGTCAATGCTGTGGGCGATTACCTTCAGACCGCCTTTCCGCTGCAACACCCGCGCCTGCACCATGTGGTGATCAATTCGGAAGCACAGAAGCAGCTGGCTCTGCGAACCGGCACGGCCGCCACGGTAATCCCCAATGTTCTGGACTTCGCGCATCCCCCCAAAGTGGACAAGGCGGGCGGACAGGTGTTTCGGCAGGCGTTGGGGCTGGCGCCGGAAGACAAAATCATCCTGCAACCCACGCGTGTTGTCCAGCGCAAGGGCATCGAGCATGCCATCGAGCTGGTTCGGGCCCTTGCAGATCCCCGTTTTAAACTGGTGATTACCCATGAGGCCGGGGACGAGGGATATGCCTATGTGGAGTGGCTTGAATCACAAGCCCGCGACTGCGGCGTAGACTTGCGCCTGGCCCCGGTCTCCCTTGAAGACCCCTGGGCGGATTCCGGTTCCGGGGAGAGGGCTGCTGAAAATGGGTACACGCTTTGGGATATTTATGACCAGGCGGACCTGGTGACCTACCCCAGCCTTTACGAGGGCTTTGGCAATGCCTTTCTGGAGGCGGTTTATCTCAAGAAGCCGATTCTGATCAATCGCTATGAAACCTTTATCCGGGACATCGAACCCCTGGGATTCAAGCTGGCGACCATGGACGGTTTTCTTGCCAAATCCACGGTGCAGCACGTCAGAACGCTCCTTGCCTCACCCGAGCTGTGCGCCGACATGGCCGCGCACAATTATAAGGTGGCGGCCGACAACTTTTCGTACCACATCCTTGAAGAGCGTCTGGGAGTTGTTATGCGGAATGCCACGGGCGATACCGCCTACGGAAAACCCGGTTTGGAACCTGACCAGCCCAACATCGTATATCTGAACAGGGGTGCAGGTTTCCAGGCTCATTCCCTGGACGGGCGGCGCCACCGCAGGAGTATCTCAACCATATGAGATGAACGCGTTACATTATAGGGCTTGATTTATTCCATCCACTCTTAACTCTTTTCAATTAACTCTTACCCTGAAAGGCGCACAGTTTGTTCATGGGGCAGGCAGGGCAATCTGGTTTTCTGGCCTTGCAGTATTGCCGGCCGAAATAAATCAGCCGCAGGGAAAAATCATCCCAGTCCTTTTTCGGTATCTGCTCCATGAGGTCAAACTCGATTTTCACGGGGTCGGTGTAGTCCGTGAGGTCCAGGCGCTGGGAAATCCTGGACACATGCGTGTCCACGACGATTCCGGGAATACCAAAGGCCGCCCCCAGGACCACATTGGCTGTTTTGCGGCCTACACCGGGGAGTTTCACCAATTGGTCGAGATCGGCCGGCACGTCGCCATTGTATTTTTCCATGAGCATGGCGGCACAGTTTTTGATGTTGCGGGCCTTGTTGCGAAAAAATCCAGTGGAACGGATCAGGTTTTCAATGGTTTCCAGGGGGGCCTCCCTGAAATCTTCCGGTAGAGACAATTTCTTAAACAATGGAGCCGTGACGCGGTTCACCTGTTTGTCCGTGCATTGGGCCGACAGTATGGTGGCCACCAGCAGCTGGAACGGCGTCTGATAGTCAAGCTGTGTCTTGACTTCGGGATAGAGGGTCCTTAGTATTTTACGAATCTTGGCGGTTCTTTTTTTATCAAGGTTCATTAAAAATTTTGTGTCCTTTGTTTACCCAGTGAAACTTGTTCTTGCTTTCGTTTCACCGGGGTGTCTTTGTGGTTTTAATATATTTGTTTTGAATGAAAGCTCCTTAATAAAGATGGATGTGATTAGCAATCAGAAAAAAATAAAAGGGCTCGGCCTCTGTTCAGGCGGCCTGGACAGCATTTTGGCCGGAGTCGTGCTGCGCAAACAGGGCATCCACGTGGAGTGGGTCACCTTTGAAACGCCTTTTTTCTCAGCGGACAAAGCCCGGAAGGCCTCTAAGATGACCGGGATACCGCTGCAGGTGGAGCGGATAACGGAAACGTATCTGAAGATGCTCAAAAACCCGCCCTGCGGCTATGGCAAGCACATGAATCCCTGTTTGGACTGCCATGCGCTGATGTTCAGGCTGGCAGGGCAGATCATGGAAGCGAAAGGGTTTGATTTCCTGTTCAGCGGGGAGGTTCTCGGCCAGCGCCCCATGTCCCAGACACGGCCTTCCCTCAGGTACGTGGAAAAGCATTCCGGGTATGACGGTTATCTGGTAAGGCCCCTCAGCGCCCTGCGCCTCGATGAATCCATACCGGAAAAGGAGGGGCTGGTGGACAGGGAAAAGCTTCTGGGGATTACCGGAAGGGGGCGCAAGGATCAGATCCGCCTGGCCGAACAATACGGTATTGTCGATTATCCAGCTCCGGCGGGTGGATGCCTGCTCACGGACAAGGGATATTCCGACCGCCTGCGCGACTTTTTCGAGCACCAGGAAGATGCTCAGGAACGCCACCTGGAAATGCTGAAGTACGGACGCCATTTCCGTCTGGACGCACACACCAAGATCATTGTGGGGCGGACCAAGGCGGACAACGAAATGATCCGGCACTGTGTCGATCCCGCAGAGGACACGATTCTGAAAACCATCGGATATCCCGGGCCCCTGGTGGTGATGCCCAAAGGCGGGGCTAAGGGGATGGTGCCGCTGGCAGCCGCCATTTGTGCCGGCTACACCAAAGCTCCTGCAGACCAGCCAATAGGGGTCAGGGTGGACTCACCCACAGGCCATGACACGGTGGAGATCCTGCCCGTCAAACCCGGCAGCGTGAGCCGGATGCTCATCTGAAGGAAACCAGAGCCACAGGAAGAATAGTAGGGAGTATGGAGTAGGGAGCATACCAGAGCTACAGAGGTCGGAACCACAGAATCCCAGAGGACGGAGGACAGAAGACAGAAGCCATTGAAAAATGAATCACGAAAACACGAAATGTTCAGAATAAATTTTCGTATTTTCATTCTTTCGTGATTTCGTGATGGTGGTTTTTTGAGTCGGCATTTGGCCGATAGCTTCCTTAGACCTTAAACCGTTTACCTTATACCTTATTTCAGTCCCACCTTCTTCAGAGCGTCTTTGCGCACGGCATCTCCCAGGCCGAGGCGTGCACTCAATTCATTTTCGATGGAATTCAAGTCTGAAAGCATGCCGCTGTTTTCAGCCAGGGGTTCCCTTGTTTTTGCGGCAATGGCATCGTTGAGGCTTTTCTCGAATGCACCGGCTTTCTTTTTGAACTGTTTACCCATGGCGTCTTTCAACACGTCGTCGATATTCGATGAAAGGCTGACGTGGTAATCGTCCATGTCGCCCTTGATGTCGGCCTGCAGGTCAAAGGCAGAAATGCCTGCCAGGGCCTCCTGCAGGGTCTGCCCCAGTTGTCCATCGCCGGCATTCTTTGCGGTTGCGATGCTTGCCGAAGAAACAGCAGCTTGGAGCTGCGCATCGATACGGCCGCTGACCACTGCCGCTGCAAGCTCCAGGTCAGCCAGTCCTTTTTCAAGGTAGACGGGTCGTTGGTTGCTCTTTTCACCAACCTTAAGCCCCTCGACTACGGCCGTGACCCTGTCGGACGCCTTTGGGGGATCGATGTGGTTCAACACGCCATCTATATTTGCCTCTTGCAGGCCCTTAAGGTTTTGACCTGAAAATGTAAAAACAAGCGGCTTGCCCAAATGCGCCTGGAAGGGGGTCAGGTTTTGGATTTCACCGGAAATGTCTCCATACGGGATGGTGGCGGAAACCTTGGCCAGACGCACCAGGAAGGGTGGGGGCTGATTACCGAGGGCAAAATGAACATCCACGCCTTTACCCCGGACAGGTTTGGCTTCCTGTTGACTGTCGGGGGTAGCAGGCCGCATTTCCAGAAGGGGTTTGAGCGTGTGGTACCCATCGAGAAACAATTTCAGGTATTGGCCGGCCTTATCGCCAAAAAGCATCTGGGTGATATTGACCGCACCTTGGGATGACAGACTGTATTTGTCCCGGAGGCGCCGGTAGTCCTCCGCGGGCAGACCCTTTACCTGGGCGGCCTTCTTTTTCAGGGATGCCAGCTCCTTCTTGAGGTCCTTTTTAGCTTGTTTCAGCTCTTCCAGATCCCGGTTGACGTCATCGTATATGGCTTTGGCTTTTCCGGTTGCGCCCAGCACGCCCGTAATACTCTTTTTGGCGCTGCCGACTTTGTCGATCCTTTTTTCATACTGTTCGAAAGTGTCCTGGTCCGGCAGTTCGTCCAGGCGCTTCTGCCATTTTTCCTTGAAAGCACTGATGTCCTTTTTCAGTTCGTCGGCAGCCGTCACGGTCTGGAGTTCCTCTCTGGAGAGGATTTCCTTGACGTCCGGCACGGCAAGAGATGGCATTTTAAAGGCATCGGACTTAGCGTCCCCTGTCTGATCCGATGTTTCTGAAGAGGGTTTCTTCCGGGCTATAGCGCCCGACGTTTTACGGCTTGTATTGAAACGTAAATTATCCGCAGTCATGAGGCTGACGATCAGCTTGCGCCGCAACAGGTGGCTCGCTTCGATGGCCAGGTCAATGCTGCCGGCTTCCAGGATGTTGGTCATGGGCTGTTTGGGGTTGGTAATTTGAAGGTCTTCCAGGGCCAAACCAAGTGGGCCAAGCTTAAGATCTGCCTTGCCGAGCTCGACCTTGGCTCCCACCAGGCGGGTACCGCCTTTTTCGATCCAGCGTTCGATCATATTGTCCACCAACAGCCACCAGAAGCCAATCAGGATGAGGACGACCCCGACGAATACGATCAAGCCCGGCCAGCGAATCCACTTTTTCATTGTTTTCCTCCCCAGGCTGTCGCCGATTCGTAAATTTCATAAAATTTGGATGCTTTGAGAATTTTGACGATTTTGAGTTTGCGGAGCCGTTCAAGGATGTGCTGACGATACCTGCGGATGAGCATATTGAGCGCAAAAAACAAGGGAATTGCCAGCAGCAGCGACAGCAGGACGCTTCCCATGACAATGGAGTTGTTAAACCGTTCGATACGCCAGAGCACCTGCCCGTAGAGCATCGTCCAGACCTCCTCGAGGGCGGGGAGGGTCAGCACCCACAGTCCCAGTTTGTGGAAAAGGGGGTCCAACAGAAAGGCCGCTCCGGAGAAAATGACCCACCCGAGCAAGAAGGCGCTGAAATTGACCCTCAAGAGGAAAACCAGGAGCAGCACCAGCAGGTTGTGCAGGCTGTAAAACGGTGTAAGGCCGGCGATCATGGCCAGACAGACGGCCAGGCTGATCTGGGCGGGTTCAGATTCCGAGTTCATCACCTTCAGGAGTTTGGCAATAGATTGAATCATGGCGGCAACCTTTCCGTTTCTAACAGATAAGACCTGGTCTTTTGAGCCAAGTCAGAGAATTTGTGCATGGCCAGATAATACTCCAGTACTCCATGTGAGAGCAGGGCGTCAAGCTTTCTTGCAAGAAAGACATCAGGCAAGGGCAATGGTTTCAGGAAGTTTGCCGGAAGCCATTGATCAATCTACACCCTATATTCGGCTACCGAACCGGCCCATAAAGATTTCCAGGCGAGCCATGATGCCGGCAATGGTTTTAAAATCCCGGCTTTCATACCAGGCCAGCTGGGGGGCAATTTCCAGGAACAACCACCGGCGCCATATTTGTCGACGGTAATTCACGCGCAGGATGCTTTGGGTCAGCCGGCCTGATATTTCGGTATCGAAATAGGTGTTGAACTGATATTCTAGGGCGGAAATGTTGTTCAAGGGATGATACAATGATGTGACCCAGGCATACTCAAGTCCATCTCGTTCTTCCTTCCAGGTGAGCGATGGTGTGGTTCTGAAAAACAGATGATCGAAGACCGGGCGCTCAAAGTCCAACTCGCTACGTGCATCCCAGCCATCGTCGGAATACCAACGCAGCCGCTCCACAAAACGCAGGGTCCAGCGGCGAACATTTACCAGATAGCGATAGCGTGTGCTGCCGTAACCCACCAGGGACGAATTCCGGATGGTGGCTCCTGCCGCAAATTTAACGTTGTGTCGCTTTTTGTCGAGAAAGAAATATTCCAGGGCAGCGGTGAGATTGTCATCCACCTCCTCGATGCGCTCGATGGTCGTATCATCCGACTCGCCTTCCTCACGCTCTATTTCATCCGGGCTGGAAGCGACGGTCAAGCGAAAACGCTTTTCAGTATTGGGCAGCTTCAGGTGCAGTCTAAAACGCGTGTTGAAATCAAAGCCTTCCCCATCCTCGGCAAAACCTGTCAATTGGAGCCGCAGATAGGTCTGGTTGATTTCGGACGTGTAGTTTTCCGTCCCGAAAAACCTGTCGATCCATTCCGCGGAATCCAACAGCAATTTTTCCGTGCTCTGGTGATAGCGGTCTATTTTTTCAGCCTTGGTTTCAGGGAGCGGGGAAGGATTGGAACCGGTTGGCTGCGCATAGGCATTCCACACGCCCTTGGGCAGTCCGGGCATATTCCAGAAAAGCAAGAACACTATCCCAAATATGGCTAGCAGTTTTAGAGGGGGGTGCGATTTCATATTAACCCGCGGTTGTTGGCTTGAGGAGTGCCGCCAGTTCACTGACCTCTTCAACGATATAGTCCGGTTTTTCACCCTCCAGGGCGTCCCGGGACTGCCATCCCCAGGTAACGGCAATGGATTGCACCCCGGCCTTTTTGGCATATTGGATATCGCTCACCGAATCTCCGATCATACAGGTGCGGGCGGGATCCGCACCAAACTGAGCACAGGCCCTGCCGATTTTATCGGTTTTGTCTCCAGGTTCGTATGCCCCAAAAATAGAGGCAACCTGTTTATCCAGTGCATGTGCGGCGAGTTTGGCGCTGATGACCTCACGGGAGTTGCCGGAAATAATGGCAATGTTCGGAGCTGCCAGTTCGCGAAGCAGGGATTCTATGCCGGGGTAAAAGGGCATGGCGGTATTCTGCTGCTGCAGTCTGGTGAAGACGAATTCGGAAAACGGTTCTAACCGGTCGGGGGGTAGCCCGATGGTGCGGGCCAGTTGGGTGTATGTCATTGGTTCAAGGGTAGATACGATTTCCCTGGTCAGCATACAACCGTGGCCCATGGACCGGCAAACTTCCCTACTGGCCTTGATCACTTCTTCCAAAGAATCCACAAGCACGCCATCATAATCGAATATGGTCAGGTCAAAAGGCATCATTGGGCATTGGCTCGCAGCTGGCCGCAGGCGGCGGAGATGTCCCCGCCCTTGCTGCGGCGGATGATCACGGTGAAGCCTTTATCCAGCAGAATGTTTTGAAAACGCAGGATCACGTCTTCGTCCGGGCAGGCAAAAGGGCTTTCCGCATGCTCGTTGAAGGGGATCAGGTTGATCTTGGCGCGGATGGGCCGGAGCATATCAGCCAGCCGCCCGGCATCCTCGGGCGTGTCGTTGATCCCTTTGATGAGAATGTATTCGAAGGTAATTTTTCGCCGGTTGGGCAGAGAAAACGAGGCACAGGCCTCGAGCAGTTTTTCAATGGGGTAGGTAATGTTGATGGGCATCAGCGCATCACGGGTTTTATTGTCTGTTGCATTCAGGGAAACAGCCAGGTTGACCTGAAGGTTCTGCCCCAGTTTTGCCATATTCGGCACCAGCCCCGCGGTGGAAAGCGTTACCCTGCGGCTGGAGATCTTCAGGCCTGAGTCCCCGTCGATAATGACTCGTAAGGCTTGGATTACATTATCGTAGTTTGCCAGCGGCTCGCCCATGCCCATGAGGACGACGTTGGTGAGTTTGCCAGCTGAACCGGTTGCGTGCTTGATGTCCCTCACCTGGGAGATGATCTCGCCGGCGGACAGGTTGCGGATGAAACCGCCGCGGGCCGTGAGGCAGAACCGGCACCCCTGGGCACACCCCACCTGACTGGAAATGCAGAGAGTGTCGTGATTTTTTTCCGGGATCAGCACGCTTTCGATCAGGTTGCCGTCATGCAGCCTGAACAGGTATTTTTGGGATCCGTCCCTGGAAATTTCCTTTTTTTCTATTTTAAGACGTGAGATAGAAAAATGTTCAGCCAGAAGTTCCCGGGTATCTTTGGACAGGTTGGTCATTTCTTGAAAATTTTCAGCCTGATGAAGATATATCCACTTTAGGATCTGAGTTGCGCGGAATTTACGCATGCCGTGCTGCTGGAACCATTCGGCCAGCTGTTCGACAGTGAGATCCTTAATTTCCGGCTTTTGTGGTTGGACGGGCATAAGGGCTTGAAATCATTAAATGGTGATCGGAAAAA
>JBDLJD010000007.1:0-54530 GCA_039714495.1 Thermodesulfobacteriota bacterium | reverse complement strand
TATTGGTTTCTCATTAGATTTCATGCAAATCCAGGTATTTTACCACAGCACCGTACGCCGTTGCATACCCGGCATGTTCCGGGAACAGAAACCGCGTTTGATAAAGGACACCCACTCTTTCAAGGGTTTCACGGATGTGCCTGTTTGCTGAAACTTTGCCCACCGCGACAATGTTGTCCGCGCAGCCGGCGTGCAGGGCACAGAGAGACGCAATAATGCCGATGGTTTCCGCAACCAGGGACAGAATACCGGCGGCCTTGTCTTCACGGCTGTCGGATTTGATGCCGGCAAAATTGCTCACCGTGGCGTCGGCCGACAGGAAACTGAGATCGCCCAAACCCAAATCCCCGATGGTCATGTTCACACCGGCGGCGCTGCCCTTGAGGGCCAGTTCTTCCACGCGATGGACATTGTCTGTTCCGCAGATAAGCTTTGCCAGTCCTTTGATGGTGCCGCCGCCAACCCCGGTCCCCCCGACGTGTTTAGCCGCACCTTGATCCACGTGCACCATGGCGCTCCCGGTGCCCATGCTGATAACCAGGCAGGTCTCGCAATCTGCCAGGGCTGCGCCTCCCAGGCCGATGGATTCTATTTCGGAAACATCGATGACCCGTTCCTTTACGTCCGCAGGCATATCGGTGGCAGCACCGCTGAATGCAATTTGTGCGGAGGGGTATTTCCCCTGGATTTCCTCGAGGGCTGCGCTGATGTCTGGCCAGTTTCGGGTTTCGATGCTCAGGTGATCCACGAGGTTTCTTTCCCTGACCACGGCGAAATCGGTGAAGGAGGCTCCCCTGTCAATACCAATGATCAATTCGGACATACTATCCATCCTTACAGATGATCCTTTATTTGCGTCAGGTTCTGGATGATGGGCGTATCGTCTATTTCTTCCACCCCCAGATTCCCGAAACGGTTCAGAATAAGGGTTTGCATGCCCGCTTTGCGACTGCCAACGGCGTCATCATAATAGTTGTCGCCCACGTAGATACATTCCTGGGGGGCCGCATCGGCCTTTTGCATGGCAAGGTTGAAGATGGCCGGGTCGGGCTTGTCGATACCAACTTCCGAAGAGATAATGCAGTGGTCGAAAAACTCGATCAGGTCGTGGCGCTCGAGCAGGCCCCGGGCGGTGTGGTCCCAGTTGGAAATAACCCCCATACGCAGGGCGCTCTCCTTCAGCTCCGTGAGTACCTTGTACACATTGTCAAAAGGGATCCAGTAATCTTCGGTGGCCAGCTGGATTTTCTCCCAGCACTTGTCCACTTCGGCGACATCCAGGGCGATGCCCAGGCGATAGTTCAGAATTCCCAGGAACCAGGGCATGTACACCCCTCTGCCTTTTAAAAACACCCCGGGATATTCCCGCATGAACAGCTTGTCCACCCAGTGGAACTCCTTTTCCAGGATTTCCACGGAAACATCGTGCCCAAAGGTTTTCAAAGCCTGGCAATAGGTTATCTCCCTTTTCATGTGCAACAGTGTATAACCGATATCAAACCAGATATATGCGATCTTCATGTTCCTCTTTCAGGTTAGTTTTGCGTTAAATTGAAAATGATTTTATAAAGAATTATCCAATGAAAGGCAAGGATAAACATCAGGTGCGGAACGCGGTAAACACCATTAAAAAATGAAAATTGGCAATTGATTATTTTGGCAAACCTATAAAAAAAGAAAGCGCCTGTGGTCATGCTGCAGGCGCTTTCTTTTTTCTTTGTGTCCTTTGTGCCTTTGTTTACCCGGTAAAATTCATGGCAATGAGGAGTGCAGCGGATTTCACAAGGGTGGTTCACGCCTTGACTGATTGCGGGCAGGGTTCAGCCTATCTGGATATTCTCAATGGCCTCCACCCGTTTGAGCACCGGTGGATGGGAATAGTTCAGGAACACGTAAAACGGATGCGGAACCAGGTTGGAGAGATTGTGAACAGCCAGCTTTTTCAAGGCATCCACCATGGCGGCGGGGTTGCGGGTGGTTTCCACGGAAAAGCAGTCAGCTTGGAATTCGTATTTGCGGGAACGCATCTGGGATAGAATCCCCAGGAAAAAATCAAGGGGCGCATAGAGCATGCCAAAAAATATCAGTCCGGCATAAACCGAGGGCCGCTCCATGTAGAAAGCATCGAACAGGCCCTGGTAGGATATAAAAAAGGAGAGCAGGAAAAACATGGCGCCAGTTTGGACCACGGCAATGAGCATGCCCTTAAGGATGTGCTTTTTTTTGTAGTGGCCCATTTCATGGGCCAAAACAGCCAAGAGTTCTTCCACCGTGTGCTGTTCGATCAGGGTGTCGAAGAGCACGATGCGCTTATGTTTGCCAAATCCCGTGAAAAAGGCATTAGATTTGCCGGACCGCTTGGACCCGTCCATGACAAAGACATTGGCCAGCGGGTAATGGATGGATTGTGCATAGGCAAAGATGCGCTCCCTGAGTTCCCCCTCTTCCAGGGGCGAAAACGTGTTGAACAGGGGCATGATCCAGGTGGGCGCGATAAACTGGATGAACAGCATGTAAAGTGTGACCGCTGCCCAGCAAAAAAGCCAGGCGCCCGCGCCTGCATATTGGAAAAAGGCCAGAATGCCAGCCAGAAGAGGGGCGCCCAGTATGATTGCCAGGACAAATCCCTTGCCCAGGTCCGCCACATAGGTCTTGAGGGTGGTTTTGTTGAACCCGAAGCGTTCCTCGATCACAAAGGTGGTATAAAGGGAAAAGGGTTGCGCAAGAATGCCGTAGGCCAGCATCAAAACTCCGATATATATCAGGCCGGTAACCACAGGCCCCTGTCCCAGGGATCTGGCCCAGGTGTCCAGCAGGGCAAACCCGCCGCCGAACCAGAAAACGAGCATAATAAGGGTGTTGACGATGGTGCTGACCCACCCGAACCGCGTGTTGACCTTGAGATAGTCCTGGGATTTGGCATAGCGCTCGGCATCGAAGATACCCTTAAAGGGCTTGGGCACTTCACGCCGGAGCATCTTCAGGTTCAAGGTGTCCGAAACCAGATGGAGCAAAAGATCGAGCACAATGGTCAGCAGGACGATAATGGCAATGATATTCATGGAAGCCAATATAGTCATCTTATGAGCAATCTTCAATACCTGTCCCGACCTATACCTGAATTGGCAGTATTAACCCCAATGTTGCATAAACAACATGGTACTGTAAGGTTAATGACCTGTTTTTACGTACAATACGACTATTTCAGGAATGCATCCTGGATACCACTTGCGGTGATGTCCAAGGATGGTTTCTATATTACCATGTTGTTTACCCTCATTGAAAGTCCGTCGCAGTCATGCATAAAAATCGTCTGAGGAGGAATCATGAAATGAAAATACAGGTTGCCAAACAGAAAGGCAAAGCTGACCCATTTTTCAGGGTGGACGCCAGGATTAACCGCCGGGTGTTTAAGGAAGGGGATCAAATCGAACTTCGGGTTACCCCGACTAGAGACGCTTATATATCCGTGTTCAATATTTTAGCGGACGAAACGGTTCTCATTTTGGTTCCCAATCGTTTCAGGCCGGACAATTTTGTAGCGGCAAACAGCACTTTTGTATTTCCCGATGTTAACGACCGCTCAAAGGGCATCTCTCTGGAAGCCTTTGCCGGTGAAGGCCGAAAAGAGACAAAGGAGATGTTCCACATAACCGTCTGGATTTATTAAGATTGGCCTTTCCTTTTATCTATTATGCGGAAAATTATAAATCCGAGTAAAATGAGAGCCATGGCCATTACGGCAACGAATTGCAGCGTACGGATAAAAAAATGATCAATTAATCGTTCGCTCTTGAGTAAGGCGTTCTCGGCGATCAGGTTGCCGGTTGCCTCCATTTCTATGATTATCGCTTTCCGCTCCGCCACAAGAAGATCGGTAATCCGTTTGAGCTCTGCTTTTAATTCTTCCACTACAGCAATGCGCTCCTGCGTTAGATAAACAAGCGTTGTTTTGCGTTGTTCGTCAATTTCCAAAAGGGCCGCAATACGTTCTTCCCGAATCACCTCATGCAGTTCATCAATTGGAAAAAACAAGGATGACCCAGAGGATTTTTCCGGTTCAGTAGTCGAATCCTCTATGTCGCTATTTTCGGAAAGGGTGGAAGTTTCTTCTTTTAATTCTGCAGCGAAACAAACACTTACCAAAAATAGGATTAGTAAAATACTCATAACACCTGCCCGTTGAGTATAGAGAATCATTGTTTTACCCTTCTAAATATAATTGAGTTCAGAACCTGTATAGTGTTTGCCATAAATCTGATTATTCCTATTAATACCCTTTTATAACATGCGTTCCCAGCGACACCCCGGCATGCTCGGCGATCACCGGGCATTTGGCCTGGAAAAGAAAAAAGATAGGAAAGGGCTGGTCGCTGAGCGACTCGAAATTACCCTGGCCCTTGGCGATGATCATGTCCACCGTTGCAAAGCGCTTTCTGAACGCATCGCTGCAGTCATCCAAAAGGGTTCCCGGTGCATCGGATCCGTTATCAATTACGGTCACAACTTGATCAAGGCCGGTGGCAACAGCGTCTGCCATGGTGGCGTCATTGAGGATTGGCCGGCCGCGCACGGCTGCTGTCACCCGCGAGGGGCCCAACGCCTTCACGAGCTGCTGGTCGAAAACGATCTCGCCGGCATTGTCGCATAAATATAGAATATCACCGGCGGCAGCGGCCGCTTCACGAAAACGGTCGCAATCTCCTGCCAAGGGAGTGCTCAGTGCCTGATCGACGGATTCCTGCAGGCTTACGGCGGTTACATTCCCGTTTACCCCCATGTCGATGATGTTGCCGGCAATGGCCAGGCGTACGGCAGTCATGAGGGGGTCATCGGAAGCAGCCGTCCTGGATTGAAAGCCCTCCAAAAGGCTCAAGGCCATGCGGTTCTGATGCTCCTTGGCTTCCTTGTACGGATCCTTCACACCTGTCATGCTGCGGAGGTTGCGGTGGATGCGCTGGGCCATGACCGGCGGTGGCTGGTGCATATCCATGTCGGCGACCAGCTTAAGCACATCTCTCAGTACTTGTTCTTGAACACCGGTATCTAAAGTCACCGTTCTGGCCATTTCAAGGGACTGCCGAACCAGACAGGGTATGCAATCAAGGGATGTTTCCATTTTCAAGCTATCCTCTAAAATTAGGGCATGAAAATTTATCAAATAAAATATGATCGGTCAGCCAGGTGAACAACAAATTGTCGGCGAAGACCACGTAAATGAAACTACGATGACACAAGGCTGACACTTCGGTTTCATTCAATATTAATATTTTCAACATTAGAAACATGCATCAGCACGGATAGTGTTTAATTCCCCAGATTTTAAGGCCGGATCACTGTTCCCAAATGCGGCTGAGTGTTTCTAATGAATAATGTATGTGTCTGACCTTTATAGTATTTGCTTATAAAATAAAAGGGTATTATAACCCCCGAATCTAAATACGCAGGAAAATGATATTCAAATAAATGATTCCAATATGTTAAGGCGCGAATTGAAAAGTTCTAAACCATCAGGCGTGTATTACGGCTTCATCATCGTGGCGGTCTGCTTTGTGCTCCAGGCGGTGGGGTGGGGTATCTTCAACAGCCTGGGCGTTTTTTTCAAACCATTGATGACCGAATTTGCCTGGCCGCGCTCGCTGGTGGCCAGCGCAACATCGTTGGGGATGCTGATTGCCGGAACCGGCGCCATAGTGCTGGGCCGTTTGAGCGATAAGTACGGTCCGCGCCTGACCATGGCCATCAGCGGCATTTTTCTGGGGTGTGGTTTTATCCTCATGGCCAGAATTTCGACCCTCTGGCATATGTATCTCAACCTCAGCCTGATAGCGGCCATTGGTGTCAGCGGTACGGATGCAGTCCTTCTATCTACCACCACGCGCTGGTTCATCAAATACCGAGGCATGATGATCGGCATTGTAAAGGTGGGGACCGGGGTGGGCATGTTGATCATGCCGCTGCTGATAACTTATTTCATTGGTACCTATAATTGGCGGACGGCCTTTGTGATTTTGGGCATTCTTTGTCTTGTTGCCTATATTACAGGGTCTCAACTTCTGGTCCGGGATCCGGGGAAGAAGGGCTTGGCAATATATGGGAACAGGGCGGAAACTCCTTATAACCATGGGGATGCTGAAGAAGGAGTGACCCTGAAGGCAGCTATACGAACCGTTCCGTTCTGGCTGATCGGAGCTTCTTTTTTTATCGTTCTTTTCTGCGTGGTCACCATCCTCATACATGTGGTACCGCATGCCATCGATCTGGGTATCTCGCCATCCAATGCGGCCAAGGTTCTCTCAACCGTTGGCGCCTTGAGCATTGCCGGTCGTTTATTAATAGGTGCTGCCGGCGACAGGGTTGGTAATCGCAATGCCTTGATCATCTGTTTCGGATTCCTGTGCTTGGGAACCATCTGGCTGCAGTTTGCCGACAGGCTTTGGATGCTCTATCTGTTCGCATGTATTCACGGATTTGCCCACGGTGGCTTTTTCGCCCTGATCGCGCCCGTCCTGGCAGACTATTTCGGCACACGAGACCAGGGCGTTATTCTTGGAATCGTGATTTTTATTGCCAATCTGGGAAGCTCGATCGGCCCTGTGCTGGCTGGCTATGTGTTCGACGTGACAGGCAGTTATCGGGTGATCTTCATGGCGCTGACCGGATTGAGTCTGGTGGGATTGTGCTCGGCATACCTGCTGAGACCGGTGCAGCGTTGACCTGACCCGCTAGCGAATCGTCTGCAACAGGCGGTAAAATAGTGTCCAGCTCTTTAAGGCGTTGAAGGACATCTGCTTTTTTAGGGAAAACCGGATAAAATCCTCAGTAATGTAATCCGAATGATATAAAAAATCTTGAGTTCGAACCGGGAGCATTCTACAACATTAATGTATATAAATAAAATATTTCATTCTCATTCCGGTGATTTTTCAATATAAATCTAGGTTTCATGTTTCGTTATACGCGTTTGGGCATGAAAATTTATGGGGAATGCAAGCGATGGCAAAGGCAATATTCCGTTTTTACGAGGAATTAAACGACTTTCTTCCCAAGTACAGGAGGAGAACCGATGCTGCAACGACGTTTAAAGAGAAACGGTCGATAAAAGATGCCATAGAAGCCCTGGGGGTTCCCCATACGGAAATCGACCTTATTCTGGTGAATGGGAAATCAGTGGAATTTGATTATATTCTCCAGGATGAGGACCGCGTCAGCGTATATCCGGTTTTTGAGTCCCTCAATATTTCAGACGTCACCCGTCTTAGAAAATTCCCTCTTCGCAGAAGCAAATTCATAGCAGACATCAACCTTGGCAAACTGGCCAAATACATGCGCGTCCTCGGGATTGATCTGTATTTTGATGACAGCCTCTCCCCGCATGAAATAATCGAAATTTCCAAGAGAGAAAATAGAATCATCCTGACCGGCGACAGAAAGCTCCTTAAATATAGGGACGTGACGCATGGAATGTTTGTGCGCCCCGGAACAACTGTCCGGCAGATAAAACGAATCCTGCACGATCTTGACATCAAAGACAGGGTCATCCCTTTTTCACGGTGTCTTCGATGCAATTCTCTGCTGGGCATGGTTCCCAAAGAGGAGGTCCTGGACAGGATCCCCCTAAAAACAAGGGCGTACTGCGACACGTACGCCCGGTGCCCATCCTGTGACAAAATCTACTGGAAGGGTACCCATTACATCCATATGCAAAAGGTCGTTAAACAAATTATCGACCCTTAACCCTTCAAATTTAAACACACCATCGTAGGCTGCAGACACCTGCCACCGGGCGGTGCTGCATGATTTAAATCGGTAAAATGTACATTTCATGAAAACATAATCGACAAAAAATGTACCAATACCTTATTGAATATCTGTTGACCAATCAATGGCCTGTATTATTTTGTGTAAATACAAGCTGTTGGTTTAAGCTATGTCTTTGGCACGAACCTTGAAAAGAAATTAGCAAAATATGGTGATGGAGACCATAAATTATGGAATATCATGCAAGGATTTCCGGTATAGGTTCTGCATTTCCGGCCCGGCGTGTTACAAACGATGATATCGTCAAAAAAATAGCCAAACTCGGTGTAGAAACCAACGATGAATGGATTCAAAGCCGAACAGGTATCCGTGAAAGACGCTATTCCGATCTTAAAAATCCAGATGAGCACAATTCATCACTAGGGGTTTCGGCGGCTAGAAAAGCACTCGAAATGGCCGGGAAAACACCCGACGACCTTAACCAGATTATTTATGCCACGTGTTCGCCGGATACGCTGATACCCTCCACGGCCTGCTGGTTGCAGCACAAGATTGGGGCGCCCCATGCCTGGGCCATGGACATCAACGCAGCCTGCTCCGGCTTTGTATACGGTGTAACCACAGCCGAACAATTTATTCGATCAGGGCATACGCAAACAGCCTTGGTGATAGGTGCCGAGGTTTTACACCCTTTCATGAATTGGAATGATCGTTCATCGTGCATCCTTTTTGGTGATGGGGCCGGTGCTGCTATAGTGGAGCGGTGTGAATCCGATTCTCCAAGACGGATACTCTCCAGCCATTTACTTTCTGATGGGAATTTGTGGGAACTGTTGTATATTCCTGCCGGCGGTTCGAGCATGGAAGTTACGCCTGGAAGATTTTCAAAAAATCTCCACAAAATGAAGATGTACGGTAAGGATATCTTCAAGGTAGCTGTACGAACGTTGGCCGAATTTGCCGTGCGTGCGCTTGAAAGCAACCAGATGACCATTGCAGATCTTGATTGGTTTGTTCCCCATCAGGCGAACCTCAGAATTATTGAAGCTGTGGCCAACCGGCTGGACATTCCTATGGAAAAGGTGCTCATCAATGTGGATCGATATGGCAATACATCTGCAGCCACGATTCCCACGGTACTGGATGAAGCTGTTCGGTCAGGAAAAATAAAGGAAGGTCATATTGTATTGTTGGACTGTTTCGGGGCTGGACTGACATATGGCGCAATCCTCATGCGATGGTAGCCTCAAACCAGGAAAAAATCAGACGGAATAAGACTGGAATACTATAAATGATGTTGAATGCGTTAACGACTCAGAAAACGTATTGTTCCCCTGATGCGCCAACGTATTGGTTTGCCCGCAGCAATCCGACTTTAGCATTTTATGTCAAGATATCCATGATTGTTCTGAAAGCCTCAAAGCTGTGCAAAAAAGCCGCATATACTAACGATCACTGGATTCAAGACAGCTTAAATACGGTAAGGGCGCTCGAGGCCGTTGGCGGATGTTTCGAGATAAAAAACCTGGATGTTATCAGAAAACTAGACTCTCCTTGTGTATTTGTCAGTAATCACATGAGTATCCTTGAGACATTTGTTCTGCCCTGCCTGATCCAGCCGCATCGTGATGTGACTTTCGTGATCAAAGAAAGCCTTTTATCGTTTCCATTTTTCAGACATGTAATGCGAAGCCGCAACCCGATTATCGTAGGTCGAGACAATCCACGCAAGGATCTCAAGACCGTTCTGGATGAAGGAAGGAACCGGCTAAACGCCAACATGTCCATCATCATTTTTCCGCAGACCACGCGCAGTGTCCAATTCGATCCCAAAAAGTTTAATTCGCTGGGGGTTAAACTCGCTAAACGCTGCCAAGTGCCTGTTGTACCGCTTGCCCTGAAAACAGATGCCTGGGGCAATGGCAGCAGGTTCAAGGACTTTGGGAAAATTCGCCCCGATAAACAGGTATGTATTACCTTCAGTGACCCATTACGGGTAGAGGGATCAGGAAAAAAAGAACATACATTCATTGTGGATTTTATAGCGAAAGAACTGGATTCATACTTTGGAAAAAGTGAAAATATCGATTGAAAGAAATATTGTAGAAACTATAGAATTCCACTTTGGACCATAATAATGCTATCATATTAGATTGAGTTCGTCCGCAATACCGAGCTCGAAGAAGCATAAAACAAGAGTGTCGTAATATCCTGCAGCACCGGTACGAGGGAGACCATGAAGGGCTACTGGAAAAATGTAAAAGAGGCCTCCGATTGCATCAGGAAACAATTCGAGGCAATTCCCTCGGTTGGAATGATTACCGATGTCGACCTGATGCTGGGTGAACGTACCTTTTCCTTCGAGCAAACCTTAGCTTATAGAGACATTCCTAATTTCCCAGTGGGAACGAATATGGATCATGGCGGCAAAATTATAGTTGCCAAGGTTGATGGACAGCAGCTACTGGTCTTCCAAGGCCGCTTTAATCTTTATGAAGGCTATTCGGCGTTGGAAATTGCCTTTCCCGTTCGTGTAATGAAGAATTTGGGCGTAAAGCACTTGATTGTAACGGATGTAGCCGGGGGGGTGAATCCTGATTTCAATCCCGGGGATATAATGCTGATCCAGGACCATATCAACCTAACCGGGGAAAATCCTCTCATTGGGACCAACCACGAAAGCTGGGGTGAGCGATTTCCCGACATGTCGCGTGTATATGACGTGGCCCTTGCACCGATTATAGAGGAGATAGTCAGATATGAGAAAATGGGTATGCGTAAAGGTGTTTATGCCGGTCGTCCTGGACCTTCTCTGGAGGCGCCGGGGGATGTTCCTTTTCTAAAGACAATCGGTGCAGATGCTGTCGGCTTTGCAACGATTCTGGAAGTGATTGCTGCCGTTCATTCGGGAATGAAGATAACGGGTCTGTCGATCATATCAGATGTTGAAAACCTGTACCGTTCGCCTCACGTCAGTGTGGCATCGATACTTGAGGCAGCCAATGAAGCTGCGTCCGTGATCAGTATGCTCACCAGCAAAATTGTGTCTGAGTCGGGTGCTCGGAATTGAAAGAATAGTGGTTAAAATTGTATCAGGAATCGATCCCCGGCATTGGTTCGATGTGATAAATCATGCGCTCCGATTTTTTAAAAGGCTGCATGGCTTCGGAGAGCGCCTGGTAAAATTTGCCCACATGAATGCCATCGATCAAGGCATGATGAGCCTGAACACTCACAGGCATTATCCAGTTTGAGTTTTGTTTAACAATCTTTCCCCAGGTTATTCTCGGAATACAATCATCAGGTCCACCATGGGGATTGGTCATTGCCGTAAAGTTTATCCAGGGTAGACAACTTAGAAAAATCCATTCATCGGTGCCCTCAACGTGCTCTACTAGATGATCCTGCTTTTTGGCTATTTCCAAGGCGGCCGTACAACGCCTGTCGAATCTATTCCAATCCGGAATATATTCGATACTGCAAAACGCGAACCGGTCATTATCGATCGGGACGGTTGGGGAGGCATGGACCATGTCGTGCTCGACGACCGTGTCTCCGCGAAATCTCATGCGGAATTCCGGGACGGTGTTGGCAGCTGTCATAATAGCGAACAGAACTGCGTTGAACATGGAGGCTCCAACAGATCTCCTGTGGTTCACAAGAGCGCCCACATCCACGCTGGCGGTAATACTGAAGTGAGGGGTCGGAACTGGCCGAAAAAATTCATATTGACTATTTCTCGGCCAAGTGGTCCTGTCGATGATTTTCATAAGTCGGTTATCTCCATACACGATGGGGAGGGTTCTAATCGCATTTGACCGATGGTGACGGCGAATTTAGTGGCCCATTTGGCGAATGGGAGAAAATCCCGCATCTTTAGTCAAATGTTGTCTTTTCGTTCCGGGGTCCCACCATTTTCTTGACAGGTTAAAATTGTCTATGATTCACTATAATTATGGACGATAAAATACAACTTGGAATTATCGGCGGCAGCGGCCTTTATAGCATGCAGGAATTGTCCGATATCACTGCCGTATCGCTTGACACGCCCTTTGGACCAACGTCTGACGACTATATCATCGGCACCTTGGAGGGGGTTCGAGTCGCATTTTTACCCAGACACGGCAATGGGCACAGGCTCATCCCTACTGAGATTAACTTCAAGGCGAATATATACGGATTTAAACAACTCGGCGTATCCCGGATCATATCGGTCACCGCCGTCGGAAGCCTGAAGGAAGACATCCATCCGCTTGATATCGTGATTCCCGATCAATTTTACGATCACACCAAACACCGGGAAAGCACCTTTTTCGGCAAGGGGCTGGCAGCCCATATTGCCTATGCCGATCCTTTCTGTTGCGATCTTGCGGCATTGATCCATGAATCAGCTGTTGAAACGGGTAGTACGGCGCATAAAGGCGGCACCCTCATCTGCATTGAAGGGCCGGCTTTTTCCACCCGGGCAGAATCGAATCTTTATCGCCAGTGGGGCATGGATATCATCGGCATGACGATCGTCCAGGAGGCGAAACTATCCCGTGAAGCCGAAATCTGTTATGCCGCCATGGCCCTGGTTACAGACGACGACTGCTGGCACGAAGAAGAAACCGACGTTACAGCAGCTACCGTAGTCGAAAACCTTGAAAACAACATTGCTCACGCCAAACGGATCATCAGGAATACGGTTCCGAAAATCCCGCCGGCCAGAGAGTGCACATGTGCCAACGCCCTCGAAAAGGCCATTGTGACGGCCGCTGAGAAAATACCATCAGAGATACGCAGGGATCTCGCACTTTTATTAGATAAATACCTCCCGTGAAATCGCCTCCTTTTCATGGTTTTAGATGTTGGTAATCACGTGGTGGGTAGGACCTTAAACCTTCAGGGTTGCGAACTTTTCAGGCCAAACGAAACTGTGTTCCTCTATAGATTGCATTGCGGCAACATATCAAGGCAAAATTTTCATTCCATCTCTATTTTTTGTCGTAAAAGATACCCAGGTCTGGCGAGGATATGGTTGACCGGTCCTATAATTTGCAGTAGCATTACCTCTTATATGATTAAAAGAGTAATACTCGTCATTCTCGACAGTCTCGGCGTGGGTGCTCTTCCCGATGCCGCCGCTTTCAACGATATGGGTGCCGCTACCTTACCGCACATATACGAGGAGCGCGGTGGGTTGGACATCCCCAACCTGTGCTCGATCGGCATGGGAGAAATCGTCGCCGTCGGTTGTACACCAACGGGCGTTTTGGGATCATATGGCAGGATGGCGGCACAGTCGTGCAACAAAGACACGACTTCCGGACATTGGGAAATCGCAGGGCTTGTGTTAAAGGAAGCCTTTCCTACCTATCCAGACGGATTCCCGGCTGATGTTGTCCAACACTTCGAGCAAACAATCGGGAGGAGAACAGTTGGGAACTACGCCAGATCCGGGACGGTCATCCTGGAGGAACTAGGGCAGGTCCATCTAGACACGGGATACCCGATTGTTTATACATCCGCGGATTCCGTGTTTCAAATCGCGGCCCATGAAGCGATCACTCCGACGGAAACGCTATATGATTACTGCAGATCAGCCCGAGAGATTTTAAAAAAGCCCCATGCGGTGGGAAGGGTGATTGCCCGCCCGTTCATGGGGGAACGCGGGAATTTTGAAAGAAAAAACAGTGAGCGGAAAGATTTTTCCATTGAACCGCCCGCTGAAACACTTCTGGACCGGCTGCAAAACCAAGACCTTTTTACCGTCGGCATCGGAAAAATAGGAGACATTTTCGGGCACAAAGGGTTAATGGAGGAGATTCACAGCAAAAACAACCTGGATGGGGTTGAGCTGACCTGTGAGTCCCTAGAGCGCTATCGCGGTGAGAAGGGACTGATATTCGTCAACCTGGTCGATTTTGACGTACTGTATGGACACCGCCGCAATGTCGAAGGCTACGCCGGGGCACTCGAACAGTTCGACCTGGAATTGCCCGGGATCATGGAAGCGATGTCGGCTGACGATGTATTAATCATCACCGCCGATCATGGGTGCGATCCCACCTATGAGGACCATACCGATCATACCAGGGAATATGTGCCACTCCTGGTTTATGGAGAAAAACTCAAACAGCAGGTCGATCTGGGAACACGGCAGACGTTTGCCGATTGCGGCCAAACCATTGCTGATCTTTTGGGTGCGGGTAAACTTCTCAACGGAACGAGCTTCAAATGCGATATCACTGATGGATGAGCGTATTCTCGAAGCAACGGCATATCTGAACCAATGTATTCCCGCCGCACCTGCAATCGGGACCATAACGGGAAGCGGGCTCGGGGCGATAGTCGAAAAAATGACGGATCTCATCCGTATCGACTATGCGGACATTCCCCATTTCCCTGTGTCAACCGTCCCCGGGCATGCAGGCGAGGTGATCGTCGGTCGTCTTGCGGGCAGGCGCCTTTTCGTTTTGTCCGGGAGGGTCCATTATTACGAAGGACACGGTATAGATGCCGTCGTGTTTCCGACAAAGGTGATGGCCGCTTTGGGAATCAAGGCGATGGTGGTGACCAACGCCGCTGGTGCTATCAACAAAGGATTTTACCCTGGGGATGTCGTCGCCATAACGAATCATGTGGACCTCATGCGGGACATAGCGCTCGTGTTTCCCGAACCAAGGGACGTTTACGATCCCATGTTGAGGGAACGCTTGAGACTGGCAGCAGAAGAGCAGGGTATCGCTTTAAAACAAGGTGTATACGCGGCAGTCAGTGGACCATCCTACGAGACGCCTGCTGAAATCAAGGCGCTGCAGGTTATAGGAGCGGACATGGTGGGCATGTCCACCGTTCCGGAGGCAAAAGAAGCCAGCAAAATGGGCATGAAAGTGCTCGGCATCTCCTTTATTACCAACCCGGCAGCCGGTTTGGGGCAAAACCCGCTTTCACATCAGGAAGTGATGGAAACCTCGGCTCATCATCTACCTACCCTGAAAAGGCTGATTGAAACGTTCTTTGCGAAACTGGATCCGGCAGCCCTTTAGCCGGCTCATGTTCGATCATCATGGTTTCAAAACACGATGAATACATACGAACTCATTAAAAAGAAAAGAGACGGCCTGGCACTGTCGAGGCAGGAGATCGACTACTTGATCAACAGTTTTACCGACGGCTCGATTCCTGATTATCAGATGGCGGCTTTTTTGATGTCGGTCTATTTCAAGGGGATGGATGCCCGGGAGTGCACCGACTTGACCCTGAGTATTGTCAATTCCGGTGCCACAATGGATCTGTCCCCTATCGAGGGGTTTAAAATCGACAAACACTCAACCGGTGGGGTCGGGGATAAAACATCCCTGGTACTGTCCCCGCTGGTGACCTCCTGCGGCGTTGCCGTGCCAAAAATGTCCGGCAGGGAGTTGGGCCATACGGGCGGCACCATCGACAAACTCGAATCGATCCCTGGTATGCGCACCGATTTTTCAAATGACCAGTTTGTCGACATCACCAACCGTGTGCGCATGAGCATCATCGGTCAGACGCAGTCGCTGGCTCCCGCAGACAAACTCATATATGCATTGAGAAATGTCACCGCAACCGTAGACGCTATTCCGCTGATCGCGAGTTCCATCATGAGTAAAAAACTGGCTGCCGGAGCAGACGGCATCGTGCTTGACGTCAAAACCGGGGTCGGAGCGTTTACACCGCACTTTGCGGATGCCGTGGAATTGGCAAAAACCATGGTCGGCATAGGCGTTGGCGCGGGGAAAAAAATCACCGCACTTATCACGGGGATGGAGCAGCCACTGGGGCGCGCAATCGGCAACGCCGTGGAAGTCAGGGAGGCCATCGATACCCTCAACGGGAAGGGACCGGCAGATTTGAGGGAACTGGTTCTGGCCCTGGGGAGCGAAATGCTGCTCTTGTCGGGAGTGGCGCAATCCCGGCAAGCTGCCAAGGAAAAATTAAAAGCACAGCTTGTCAACAATGCAGCAGCTGCGCAATTCAAGGCATTTTTGAAGGCGCAAGGCGGGCAGGCCGAGGTGGTGGACAACACGGAGCTGTTGCCCACCAGCCGGGTCGTCATTCCGGTCGAAGCGGTTGGTTCGGGTTTTGTCCAGGGCATCAACGCTTTCGAGGTGGGCATGGCCACTAAAATACTCGGTGCCGGCCGACAAACCAAAGCGGACAATATCGATTTGTCCATCGGGATCCTGCTGAAAAAGAAAGTCGGCGATTCCGTGGAGCGGGGCGAGTGCCTGGCACATCTATTTTCCGACGGAGACGAGGCCAAGGCGAAACCGGCGACCAAGCGATTGTTGGAAGCCTACACGATAAGTCCGAAAGCGGTCACTCCACCCAGACTTGTTCTGGCAAGGGTAACCTCAGACAGTTTTGAAGAGCTGACCTGATGCGGTCTAGGCGGGCAGAAAATTTCGCGAAGGTCCTGGACACGTTTCCAAGGTCTTCACAGCCCTATTTGGAAAACCTGCCCCTGCGAGGAGGGAAACTCTCCGGAAAGGTTTGTCATGATCTGATGGGCCAGCTGAATGTGTCTATGGAAGCCTTGATGATCCGACTTTTGCCCTTGGCAAAATTATTCTCAATGGTGCCTGTTTCCGCATTTTCCGTTGGGGCGGTTGTGCTGGGCGGAGCAGGGGTTCCGGATGGGGAAATGAGCCTCTATCTGGGTGCCAACATGGAATTCGAACAACAGGTCCTGCAAATGTCGCTTCACGCCGAGCAATCGGCCGTCATGAATGCCTGGCACAAAGGGGCAGGCTATCTTAAGGCAGTCGCCACTTCCGAGCTCCCCTGCGGGCACTGCCGGCAGTTTCTCACCGAACTTTCCGGCTGGTCCGATCTTATGGTCCTGACGTCTACAGGGAAAGAGGGTGAGTACCGTCGGAACCGGTTGCCCCACATTCTACCTGCGGCATTTTCTCCCACAGACCTGGGTAACGAAAATGGTTTTCTGGGCCTGGCCAAAGCAAACCCAAAGCTCAGGTTGGTACACTATTCGGATGACCCCGTTGTTCAGGCAGCTCTTTCCGCGGCCGACGCCTCCTATGCCCCCTATACGGGGAATCTGGCCGGCTGTGCCGTCGAAACAGCAGAGGGCGATCTGGTCAGCGGCCGGTATATGGAGTCCGTGGCCTACAATCCGAGCGTTTCGCCGCTGATTTCGGCTGTGTTGCAGCTGAATCTGATGTTGCTGGCGGACAAACCTGCAGCAATCAGTCGGGTCGTTTTGGTGGAAAAGACCACCCGGATTTGTCAAAGAGGGTTTGTGGCAATGCTCATGACGTCCTGGGTACCGGGAGTTGAGCTCGAATACTATGGAGCCCGAAGTGAGGAGCCAGCATGAATGAACAGCAATCGAATATTGTGATTACACCGGAAGCCATGGCCAAGGCCATCGATCACACGGTTTTGAAACCCGATGCCGTACCGGCCGATCTGGAGGTTTTGGCAAATGAAGCCGTTACACACGGGTTTTGTGCCGTGTGCGTTAATTCGTGTCATGTGGCCCTGGTCGGCGAACACTTAAAAGGGAGCGATGTAGGTGTCTGCACCGTGGTCGGATTCCCCCTGGGGGCCATGCACCCGAAGGCCAAAGCATATGAGGCTGAAACAGCGGTCGATTACGGGGCTTCCGAAATCGACATGGTCTTGAATGTCGGTGCTCTAAAATCCGGTAAATTCAAGATCGCTGAAAGAGATATCCTGGGAGTACGTCAAGCCATTGGATCAGGCAGGGTGCTCAAAGTCATCATCGAAACCTGTCTGTTGACGGATACGGAGAAGGTGTCGGCATGTAAAATTGCAGAGTCGGCCGGGGCGGACTTTGTCAAAACCAGCACCGGGTTTTCGAGTGGGGGCGCTACCATGGAAGATGTCCGGCTGATGAAGCAAACCATTGGTGCCAGCATGCAGGTCAAGGCCAGCGGAGGGATCAAAAACTGGCACACGGCAGCGGAAATGCTGAAGGCTGGTGCCACCCGCATCGGCACCAGCTCCGGGGTGACGATTCTGCAAGACTTGCTCTGAAGGCTACAATGCGACCACACATCGACTCGGAATACAGTTTGCAATATGGGCTGCCAACGATTAAGCTCGACAATGAGTGGCTGCAACGATTATTCTTCATTACTAAATCCTTATTTATCTAGTGCATGACCGTAAAAGGCCATTGAACCCATTATTTATGAAGCACAAGGAGGGTGTATGAAAAGTTTTCGATTTATCCATCTGATTTCGGTCCTGATTGCATTGACAATCTGTTTCGGCACTCCGGCTATGGGTGCAAAACTCAAAATCGCCATGGTTACCGATGTGGGAGGCGTCAACGATCAGTCGTTTAATCAATCGGCCTGGGAAGGGCTCAAACGTGCCGAAAAAGACTTTGGCATCAAAGTGGCATATAAGGAATCCCGGCAGGATGCAGATTACGCCCCTAATATGGAAACCCTGACGGATGCCGGATTCGATCTGATATGGGGAATCGGATTTCTTATGGGTGACGCCATTAAATCAACTGCCCAGATCAATCCTGACCAGAAATATGCTATCATAGATTTTGCCTACGGCCCTGAAACCCCGAAAAATGTGACCGGTATCGTGTTTCAGGAGGAGCAGCCCTCATTTTTGGTCGGCTATATTGCCGGGAAAATGACCAAAACAAACAAGGTCGGTTTTGTCGGCGGCATCAAATTCCCCCTCATCGAAAGATTCGAATATGGTTATATGGCCGGGGTCAAAATGGCCAATCCCAACTGTGCGGTCCTGTCCCAATACGCGGAATCCTTTACCGATGCAGCTAAAGGCAAGGCCATTGCCAATAACATGTATCAGAAAGGGGCAGACATAGTATTCCACGCTTCCGGCGGTGTCGGCGATGGTGTCATCGAGGCAGCCAAGGAAAAACGCAAATGGGCCATCGGCGTCGACAAGGACCAAAACTTCCTGGCGCCGGACTTCGTACTCACCTCGGCCATGAAGCGTGTAGACAATGCCATTTATGATGTTGCCCGTAAGCTGAAGGCAGGCCAGTGGAGCGGCGGCGAAACCATGGTTTACAACCTTTCCAACGAGGGCGTCGGCATTGCCCCGACTTCCAACAAACATGTTCCTGCCGATATTTTGACCGAAGTGGATCAACTGACCACCCGGATAAAAAATGGCGAGTTTAAGGTGCCGTCCACAAAAGTCGAGTACGACGCATTCAAATTCTAACTTCCCATGGATCAGAGGGATCACGGCAGGTGAACACCGGCCCCTAAATGGGGCCGGAGCCGTTTCGAATATTATTGCCTGATGGGAACCAACCTGTATCCCCGGAGGAGATTTGCATTTGACGACCATCGATTTTTCCCAAAAATCTGTCGAGATGATCGATGTGGTAAAAAAGTTTGGTGACTTCGTGGCCAATGACCGGATCAGGTTATCGGTGCACAAGGGCGAGGTTCATTCACTTTTGGGGGAAAACGGGGCGGGCAAGACCACTCTGGTAAACTGTCTTTACGGCCTCTATCGTCCCACCGAGGGCAGGATATTGATCAAGGGGCGGGAGGTCACCATCAGCGACCCTACTGTGGCCATCCAATTGGGCATCGGCATGGTGCATCAGCACTTCATGCTGGTGGAACCCTTTACCGTCACTCAGAATATCATCCTGGGCAGAGAGACCACAAAGATGATGGGGATTCTCGATCTGTCCACCGCGGAAAGGAAAGTTGCCGAGATCTCCGAGCACTACGGTCTGGCCATCAATCCCAGGGATAAGATAGAGGACATATCCGTGGGCAGCCAGCAGCGGGTGGAGATCCTCAAGGCGCTCTATCGGGGAGCTGAAATTCTGATCCTGGATGAACCCACCGCTGTTCTGACCCCCCCGGAGATACAGGAGCTTGTGGGAATTATCCGCAACCTTACCCAAGAGGGAAAATCCATCATCATTATCACCCACAAACTGCACGAGATCAAACAGGTGGCAGATTATTGCACCATCATCCGGCGCGGGAAATACATTGACACCGTGGAGGTGGATAAGGTCACTGAAATGGACCTGGCCTCCATGATGGTGGGCCGCGAAGTTTCCTTTGCAGTGGAAAAAACGGAACAGGAAAAGGGTGAGCTGGCGCTGGCCATTCAGGACCTGGTGGTGAAAGACAACCGTGGCATTCCTGCCGTCAATGGACTTGACCTTGAATTACACAAAGGGGAAATACTCGGTATTGCTGGGGTGGACGGCAACGGTCAATCGGAGCTTGTCGAGGCCCTGACCGGCCTGCGCAAGGTAGACAGTGGCGTCATTTCCCTGCATGGGAAAGAGATTACCGGGTCGACGCCAAAAGACGTGATCAACAAATGGAATATCCGCACGATACCGGATGATCGGCAGAAAAGAGGCCTGGTGTTGGAATTCGATGTGGCCGAGAATCTCATTTTGGAAACCTACCATGATGTCCCCTTTTCCAATCGTGGTGTGTTGAACATGGAAGAGATCTACGCCTATGGTGACAGCTGTACCGAGAAATTTGACATCCGTCCCTCTAATCCCTACCTGGTGGCGAAATCCCTTTCCGGAGGGAATCAGCAAAAGGTTATTATTGCACGGGAAGTGAACAATGATCCTGAAGTCCTGATCGCTTCCCAACCCACCCGCGGTCTGGATGTGGGCGCCATCGAATACGTCCACACCGCTCTCGTTAACCAGCGGGACAGGGGCAAGGCGGTACTGTTGATATCGTTTGAGCTGGACGAGGTCATGAACGTGTCTGACCGGATTGCCGTTATCTTCGAGGGGAAGATAGTGGGAGTTGTCGATGCCAAAGATGTCGATGAGCATGAAATTGGCCTCATGATGGCAGGGGGCACACGATGAACCTGGACCGGGAAGCATTGAAAAGTAAATTCTTGAACGGTTCTCTGGGGCTCACCCTGATTTCGATTGCACTGGGTTTCCTACTTGGGGCCCTCATCCTCCTCATGGCCGGATTCAACCCTTTGGAAGCGTATTGGGTTATTCTCAAAGGGATATTTTCCCGTTCCAAATACGTATCCTATGTCATTATTTACGCCACACCGCTGATAATTACAGGACTTTCCGTGGCCTTTGCCCTGCGTACCGGGCTGTTCAATATCGGGGCCGAGGGACAGTACATTGTCGGCGCTATCATGGCCGCCGCCGCCGGCTATTTTTTCAAGCTGCCCCTGATCCTGCATGTGACCCTGGCAGTGGGATTGGCCGTGATAGCCGGGGCTATCTGGGGGGGGCTTGCCGGCTATATAAAGGCCCGCTTTGGCGTGCACGAGGTAATCTCGACCATCATGCTGAACTGGATCGCCCTCTATCTATCCAATTTTGTCGTCACCCTGAGCGCTTTCGGCAGCCAGGGGACAGGAAAATCCTATGCCATCCAATCTACTGCCAGGATTAACTTGTTGAGTGACTGGAAGATCTCCGAAGCCGGCATCGAATTCATCCGCAACCATAAGATTCTCGGGGATATTCTCAAGACCCCTGTCAATGCGGGTTTTATCTTCGCCATTCTGCTCGCGGTTTTGGTGTGGTACATACTCAACAAGACCACCCTGGGCTATGAGCTAAGGGCGGTGGGCTTCAATCCCCATGCAGCTGAGGCCGGCGGGATCAATGTTAAAAAAAGCATGGTTTATTCCATGGTCATCTCGGGGGGGCTGGCTGGGATTGCCGGCGCCCTGCAGGTTCTGGGTGTCAGCCATCGCATTGCCAAACTGGCTGCCATGGAAGGCTATGGATTCGACGGTATTGCCGTTTCCCTGATCGGCAACAACACTGGTGCCGGCAGCGTTCTGGCAGGCCTTTTATTCGGATCCCTGAAATACGGCGGGTCAAAGATCCAGGATGCCATGCAGGCGCCCACCGAAGTGATCAACATCATGATAGGGACGATCATCCTGTTTGTGGCCATGCCGAAATTGATAAGGTTAATCCTGACGATATTAGAGAAGCGGGCGAAGAACTGATGGAAGCACTCATAAAAGACATCGGATTCATTATCGGTACCACGCTGATGTACTCGACACCTTTGATTTTCACCTCTCTTGGTGGGGTCGTTACCGAACGCAGTGGTGTGATCAACATCGGCCTGGAGGGCATGATGTTCTTCGGTGCTTTCGTCGGGGCAGCTGTGGCCTATTACTCCCAGAATCCCTGGTGGGGTTTTGTGAGTGCCGGTTTGGGCGGTGCGCTGCTCGGCCTGATACACGCCATTGCTTGTGTTACCTTTGCCGCCGAACAGATCGTGTCCGGAATTGCCATAAACTTCCTGGGGTCAGGCCTGGCCCTGTTTTTGAGCCGCCTGTTCTTCGACGGGGCAACCCAGACCCTTACTATACCCAAAAAAATCCCCCTGCCTTTCAGCTTCCTTTTCGGTGAGGGAAAACTATTTAAAACAGCCGGTTTCATGGACCTTGTGTTCAACCGGTTCGCCACGGTTTACCTGGCTTTTTTGCTCGTGGCCGTGGTGTGGTTTGTGCTCTACAAAACGAAGATTGGTATGCGTGTCCAGGCTGTGGGGGAGCATCCGGAAGCTGTTGATACGCTTGGTATAAGCGTTTACAAAATTCGCTATGGTGCCGTCATGATGTCTGGACTTTTTGCCGGTTTTGGCGGTGCCGCCATGAGTATTGCCGTGGTATCCCGCTTTAGCAATACCTTGATATCCGGACATGGGTTTATCGCCCTTGCGGCTATGATTTTCGGAAAGTGGAAACCCCAGGGAGCCATGCTGGCCTGTCTGCTGTTCGGTGGTGCCAAGGGGGTGGAAATTTTCCTCGGTGCCAAGGGCTTTCCGGTTCCATCCAGCCTGCTGGCCATGCTGCCCTATATCCTGACCATCATTGTACTAGTGGGCATTGTGGGTAAGACCACCCCACCGGCAGCCATTGGCAAGATTTTTGACAAGACCAATAGTTAGACATTAAAGGAGAATAACACTTGGCGCTCATCGAAAATATGGCCCAGACACACAGCTTTTTAAAAAGCCTAGGCTTCCCGGACCTCCGGATTCATCATGCTATCAATCACTTCGATTTTACAAAAACCGACCGGAGGACGCTTATCATCGGCCCCATGGGCTCCGGAAAGACCGAATACTCCGCCCGTGTATACCGCGACTCTCTGGTTGCATTGAAAAAATCCAGCAAAGTGAGGGAGCTGACCACTTGTGGTCAAGTTGATATGCGCAATGTTTTCTATGTGCGTTCAAAAATCGACGGCAAGCGGTTCGAAAATTACCCTGCCAAAACACTGGCCTACAGGGGGGGGTATGTGGAGTTGGGGGATAACATTGCCAGCATCTCAGATTCTTTTGGACTCGAAAAAGTATTGTCAAACAACCCGACCATGGGTACCTGGATCGTGGATGAGATCGAGTTCTTTGATGAGCGCATTGCCTATGTCATTGCGCGGCGTGCCAAACAAAATCGGCTCAATTTCATATTCCCCATGCTGATTCTCAACTTTAGAAAGGATATCTTCAACCGGACCGCAAGGCTTATCATGGAGGAATCCACCGATGTAATTCCACTTACCGCCTATTGTGAACATGCGGATTGTATCGCCGATTCATACTACACATACCGCTATTACTTGGTGGACGATAAAGAATGCCCGGCGCTCTATTTCGATCCGCTTATCATCGTAGGAGGGGATAGACGCAGCGAAGATCCAAAAACCCCCAACTATTCGACTCGCTGTGACCATCACCACTATCTGCCTGGAAAAGAATATACATTTATGATCCTGAAACCTTTGGGAGAAAAAGCTTACGGTGGCAATCTTGATCCTTTGCAGAGAGAACTCGATCTGTTGAAGAATAATATTAAAAAATCGAGGCTCTATAGCCACTTCATGGAAAAGTATATCAATGTAAATAGTGCAAAGCCGATTATGATGAATGCGCTCAAAGTTAACTGTATTGCAGAAAAGGCGCTTATCTACCTATTTTCTGAGGAGAACATCATCAGCATCGAACAGATGAAGTACTTGGCCAGAAAGATCGCTGGAGATGCAATATACATGAACGAACGTCTCGTCGAAAATCGTATGATGCAGATTGGGGATCTCGGGTGACCCGAAAATATGAGTACTCTCTGAACCATGTACTAAAATCCTACTACCAAGTCTTGCAATTACTTCAAGCATTGCTTGAGGCCCAGTTCCTCGAGCTTTTCTGCAGTCGGTATACCCTCCTCACTCCATCCTTTATATGCGTAGTATTCGCTGAGCATTGCTCCCAGGTGTGGAAGGTATTCAGGATTCGTCCCTGCCATACGCTTGCAAGTTAAAATTCTGGCTGGGAGCGTATCATCTTTCCTGCTGATCCCCCGTCTTACGTTAAACATCCGGGTTAGATTACAGATTCGTTCGCCGGTTTTCATACACTCATCATAGTCCATGTTCCAACCGGTTACGGAATTAAGCAGTTCGATAAACTCTGAAGGCCGCACCCTCTGGTATTCAAGCATGAAGGAACAGACGACCAGGGAATTAAGCATGGCACCGAAGTTCTGCATTTTGGCAACCATTTCTCCTTTCCCTTGCGTTTCAAAACGATCTAGTCGTGCAGAATAGCCAAACTCTTCGAGAACGTCTAACAAACGCTGCTCGTCTTCCGGATTCACATATAGATAGTCTTCGATAAAATAAGAGGACAGCTGCGCTTCGGAATGTGTTGCACCAATACTACCGGTTGCATACTGGACTGCATACCCTGCGGCGATCCTGGGATCATGCATGGGAAACTCCAGTCCTTTCACATGGATTGCATATTCGGAAGCTGTTCCTCCGATTTGTTCTGCAGCCCGCCAGACTCCTTCCCCCAGCAGCCGGCCGAAACCCTCTCGCTCCCCGATTTTTTTTACCATCTCGACCATTGCCTGGTGGTTCCCCCAGGTCAAGTCGATGCCTCCGGTATCCTTTTTAGATAAAAGGCCCTTTTCATAGCATTCCATGGCAAATGCCAAAACACCCCCAGTGGATATACAATCCAGACCATATCGTTGACACAGCGAAAATGACTCTTGCAAGGCTTCGACATTATCGATCAGGCAGTTCGTGCCCACAGGGCCCCAGTGTTCCCAAAGAATATGCCTCTCGCCCTTGGAGTTGTACATTGATTCAGTATCCGAGAAGGGGCAGCGGCTGCAAAAACCCATCTTGGCACCCCGCAGACTTTCGGCGAATGTTTCACCAGGATCGAACACGCCCCCCTGCCAGTTTTTAACAGGGACCCCTCCGGTTCGAAAAGCCACTTTAATTTCCTCGACATAATCTTCGATAACGTCAGTTCGTTTTTTACGGGGACACGCCTGGTAGATTTTCTTGTTGCATTCTTTGAGCCTGGCCCTATCGAATACCGGAATTTCTTGGTTTCCTCCAACTACGATAGCCTTGAGCCTCTTCGACCCCATCAGGGCTCCCAGGCCGCACCGAGCTGCTGCTCTTCCTTTTTTTCCATCATTCATAATGGCAGCGAATCTCACGAGTCTCTCCCCGGCCCGCCCAATGGTTGCCACGCTGACCTTGTCATCAGTTTCTTTCCTGAGAACCTCTTCTACCTCGTAGGTGTCCATACCCCAGAGCGAACTCGCGTCACAGATTTTTGCTTCACCATTGTAAAGCCTTAGATACACTGGCTTTCGCGCCTTGCCCTTTACAACGATCCCCATGAAACCGGAGCGCCTGAGCTTATCGGCCCAGCTTCCTCCGGAATGAGCCCTTCCCCATATATTTGTTAGCGGAGATATTCCGGCGACTATATGGCGGCTACTTTGCTGCACAACTCCAGTCAGCGGCCCTGTCATGAAGATTAGAGGGTTTTCAGGGGCAAATGGCTCGGTATCTGCAGATGTTTCCTCCCAGAGTATCTTTGCCGCCAGACCTGCTCCCCCAATATATTTCCTCATCACTTCCTCACCAGGTTCCCTGACTTCAGTTCTCCCTTCGGTAAGATCAACCCACAAAATTTGAGTGTTATAGCCGTCTACCATTACAACTCTCCTTTAAAATGCTGTATTCCCAATAAATTCAGAAAAAGATGCCTAACAATAACCCATATACAAAGACGTAGTTTTAATGGCCAGACGTCCTGCAGTGTATATTTTGACCATAACTAAATCCGTTATGGTAAACACCAGCGCAAATCAATTTGCAATGTAATGTTTTTCGTTTGTAGCCTTTGATTACCGAATGCTATTAAAATGAGGTGATTACATCAAGCCCGGTGGCCATTTCTGATTGAAAATTATGTAACAGAGTGAGGTATATAAGAAGTATCGTCAAGTTAACATAATCAGGTTGAAATCTAAAAGCAGCCAACTCAACAATATTACGGTAACTGCATTTGTTAATCAAAATGACCTCAAGCCAGCATGTTATCTAAATCTCCCTTGACAAAAATGATTCCGCAGTGGAAATTTCAAACGAAACCTCCAATCCTTGACACAATCGAGCCATATGGATAACGTGTTCCAACAATGATTGTGAGGTGGGGGCTGTAATTCTATGTTCACCTTAAACCTGAAGGAGGGGATTTCATGACAAAAGCGGAGATGATCGAAAAGATTGCAAAGGATGCGGGGATCTCAAAGGCGGCAGCAGCCAAGGCATATGGATCTTTCCTTGGCTGTATAAAAGGCGGGTTGAAAACACGCGGTAGTAAGGTAACGATTGTTGGCTTTGGAACCTTCAAGAAAGTTTATCGGAAAACACGGAAAGGCCGAAATCCCCAGACAGGTGAACAAATTAAGATCAAAGGCAGAAATGCCGTAACGTTCAAAGCCAGTAAGAATCTGGCTTAGATTTACGTTTAAAGACAATTTAAGGGCAGGGCGGTTCTATTTCGAAATCGCTCTGCCTTTATGCTGTTTATTGGTTTGCGAGAATGATGGCAGCGGGGAAGAGGGAGCAAAAATGGAGATTCAAGTCTTGCCGGATGATTGCATTGCCTTATAACGGATCCTTATTTCACTAATTCCTGTTTATTTAACTAGTTATCCAGCGAAGATTAATTCCCAGACCCCTTGCAGCCGTTTTTTGGGGTTTTCAAGATGTCACTGATCTTCGGATTAGATCAGAAGCTTGACGATATGATTGTGCGTACCATATATCGGCCATTTTGTGGTGGTATCCACTATATGGTGTGGTAAGATGTTGACAATTTCTATCTTGGCTTGTAAATAATCTGGAATAATCCATCGTTTTGAATTCGCTTTAAAAATGTGGTTGGTAGCGTGCCCAAATCATTTCACTGTGAATGAGATGCCGGAAAGAACGTTCTTTGTTTTGAGAATCCTATATGGAAAGGATGAGCCACCATGATTATTAGTTTCGTGAATCAGAAAGGCGGTGTAGGGAAAACCACGACAGCAATCAATCTGGCGTCTAGTTTGGTCAGGAATAACCACAATTTGGTACTGATCGATGCCGATCCCCAAGGCAGTGCCGCCACCTGGCACAGCATTGAGGATAACCAGGCTTTCGAGATTATAGACCATCCGGACGAATTGACCCAGGCCGATATCGAGATTTTGGAGGCCGCATATGACTACGTCATCATTGACGCGCCGCCGGCGGTGAATGACAAAGTAGAAACCATTTTGAAGGCCTCAGACCTGGCAATTATGCCAGTGACCCCTAGTTCTCTGGACCTGTGGTCCTGCAAGGAGACCCTGGACACGTTGGAATCTAAATCGGAGGTGCCCCTAAACGGCAAGATCCGGCTCCTGATCAACCGAAAGATCCCTGGCACCCGTGTCGGCAGAGAGGTGCGTCAGGCCCTGGAGAAATTCGATAAACCCGTTTTTGAAACCGAATTGTGTCAACGGGTGGCCTATATCGAAGCCATGAGATTTGGTGTGTCGGTGATGCAGTTCGCCCCTGGTAGTAAGGCCGCCGGTGAGATTGAACAATGGGGTAAGGAGGTAAGCGCGTTGCGAAGCGGGGAGATGTCTGAAGGAGATGCCACTGACAAATCCATTGCTACGCTTTATAGGGAAGAGACCGACAATATACTCTTTCGCAGTTTTCAGAATCGTTTTTAGATCTGCTGATCCAGGAGGTAGAGATGGCTAAGATGAAGAAGCGCAAATTGTGCTGGAAAGCTTCAGAATCCCAGCAAGTTGTTGGGTACCGGCTTTATTGGTCAGAGGGTGGAGAGGTGAGCTACGACTCCCCTTTTGCGGCTTTGGGCAATGTCACCGAAGTGATACTGCCGGATGATGTAAATGGTTTTTCACACAATGGCAGCCCCATTGAATTTGGAGTAGCCGCTGTGGACGAATTGGGAAACGAATCCGACCTTGCCACCTTCAAAGCATCCTATCAGTTTAACATCCCCCTGGCACCCGAGGGGATGTGGATTGAAAACCTGGATGGATTCCACATTGAAAGAGAAGAACCCCAAGATGAGAATCCTCAAGAGCCCAAAAACTTTTCTGCCGAGAGCGGTGCTTCAAGGGTTGAAAGCGAAGCATCGGCTGCGCCTGCTAAGGCAAAAGATGAGGCTGGGATCTATCCTTCAGCGCAACTTTACAACGATCTGATGGATGAATGATAAACTCATAATTTTTCAATCACTAAAATTTATCTGCCACATGAACTCGATACTACCATTTACCTCGAATCCCAATGAGGATGCCCATGAAGTCTGAGCAAGAAAAAACAGGTTTTCATGCAAAGGTGGGTGATAACAAAGAAATATTGGGTCTCTCATCAGAGAAAAAAGCCACGTACAAAGAAAGCGGCATTAGCCGTCTGCCGCAGCGATACGTCATCAAAAATTTAAACGACACTAGGATTTTAACCTGTCTCGAAACGCCGGATATTGCAGTTCAAGTTGAAGCCGGATTGACCGTTTCCGCATCAGCGGCCCGCAAATCACCCGCAGGTACAATATACCTTGACGGCGTCGCTCAGAGCGAGCCTTTCATGGATCATGAAAAGCAGATTTATAACTTTGACCACCATGAAGGTTGTTTACGGCCTTTTACGCTTTCAACCTGTGAACAGGTTCTATTGATGATCCTTAAGGGCCTGGATTTGCGTAGCCGGGAATGGAGCGTATTTGCCAATGAACCGGATTTGGACACGATTCTGGCAATCTGGCTTCTTTTAAACCATCAGCGGATACAGCAAAAAGATTCCGGCCGCCGGCAGTTTTTATATGCCTTGGTTCGGCACGAGGGCATTATTGATTCTCACGGATTGGAGATGACCGAGTTCAGCGGGCTGCCGACGGAACTATTAAAAAAAACAAAAAAAGTGATCGACTATCTGCGGGCCGAAGAAATTGATCTGAAAAAGAAATCGATATGGGAGGATAAAGATCGCCTGGAACTCACGGCGATGATATTGCACAAAATTGACCGAATCATCTACAGGTCAAATGATTTTGCCGATTTTAAAGAATTAAAAGAACTAGCACGCATTGACTTGGGAACTGGCCGGATAGCCGTCATCATCGAAGCCGATCAGGGTATTTACGAGCTTGAGCCCTATCTGAGCAAGGTTTATGGTGAAAAGCTCGGACTGGCCGCCCTCAAAACAGGAGAGGGTAAGTATACCCTGCGCCGCCTGGACCCGTTCATGCCGGGTGATTTGAATATCGTTTATCCAATATTAAACTATCTTGACCCTGCCGTCAGTTATCGAACAAACAACCATCAATGGGGCGGTTCGGGCGACATCGGGGGCTCTCCGCGAGGAATTTCTACTAAACTGAGTGATGATGAAATTGCGCAAGCATGTCGAGACGCCTTTCAGAGTCCGAGCAAAACCGAATATTTGATCCATTTTTTTTATTCCCTGGTGACCGTATGTGCCATAACCGGGGTTGCTGCAATGAGCAATTTTTACCTGTCCTCCAGTCCCTGGCTCAGTAATCTGGCCGCAGTTGGACTGATTTCAAAGACCTATTTTTCCTTTTTTGCTGCAATCGTATTGTTTACAGCAACAGGTCTTTTTCTGATATCAGGAACACGGTTGTCGCGGTTTGGGGTTGGAATCCCCCACGGCAATGTTTGGTGGATGTTCCTACCGGTTATTGTACTGACGGCAATGGCCAGGGGCGTTTATTTTCCAGGTTCTGTCTTTCGTTCGCTGAATTTCACTGAAATTGTACTATATGTTTTTATCACCATTCCTTTGGCATCAGAGTTGCTGTTCCGTGGATTGGTCCATGGTATTTTAGTAAAAGGCACAACTGTGCAAAGCTACAACAGCCAACGGTTTTTTTCCTACCCTGTGATTTTATCTGCAATTTTATATGCCGCTTTTATTACGGGTCTCCTATTCCATTCAGAAATTTTTACAGGAACATTCCAATTACAATCAATGGCCGAAACCGCTTTTGCTGCTTTTGCATTTGGGCTCGCCAATGGCGTTGTCAGAGAACGAAGTCACAGTATTTTACCGGCCATTGTTTTTCACCTAATTGGTTTTATAGTAATAGCATTTTTTCTCGTCTAAACCCCAAGGTTCGGGTAAAGTCTATTCCAATGTAATTAAACTCAAGCCAGCGGCGGGGGCGGGGGCAGCAATTCCCCTTTTTCAAGGGTTTCCCGTGCGGCTTTGACCGGAATGCCCGACTCACAGGGTACCCCCACCTGGCACAATCCGCAGCCATACCCTTCGAATTTATAGGTTTTGGTCACATATTTACGGGCGCTGACCAGGTGCTGCCGGCACTTTTCCTTGTCGTGGCCGGCTTCGGTGATGGCGCGCACCGGACAGCGGTCGATGCATTTTCCGCAGGTGCCGTCGGTAAAGAAGAGACAGTAGGCACGGTGGTCGTTGTAGGGCCTGGGGGTGGGTTCGAGGTGGATGTTGGCTACCACGGATCCGGCCCGCATGGCCTTGCCCCTTTGGGTAATGAGCCCGTTGCACAGACCGAATGTTCCCAACCCAGCGGCATGGGCGGCATGCCGTTCGGACCAGGAAGAGGCATAGGAATATTTTTCCGACTTAACGATGGCCCAGTTGGGAACCAGCATGGGGGCAACAGCGGCATGTCCCATTGTCGTGAGCTTTTCTGCCACATGCTGCCGCAGGGCCACGTTGCAGTTTTCTCCGTAAACCCTGATGCGGGCCCATTCCTCGGCCGGGAATTTTCTGCTTTTCCGGTTGGCCCTGCGCACCATCTCCCGCTGGGGAAGCACCCAGGATATCACGGTCAGGTCTTCGGGGGCGGCCTGCTCCCTGGGACAATTTTGGCCGAAGATTTCCCAGGGGGTCCAGTGAAAGGCCCCGATGTATTCCTTGTACTGCTGCCAGATGGGGTCGGCACCGGACGCAAACCCCACGAGCGCACCATCCCAGGCCGGGTCCTGACCTTTGTTTTCCATGGTATTGCTGGGGGAGGTGGAGATGAAGTCCTGGATCACCGCTTTTATCCACCCAGTTGAAACATCGGTGATGGTTTCCATGCAATGCCTCCTATGAGATAAAATTCTAATATTCTTAAAATTTGAAACGCTCACTTTAGGGTATTCTTTCTGTGTACCAGCACGATGCTGCCGATGCGGTACACCCAGGCGGTTAGTTTTGCGAATAACTGTTCGATGTTAGACGACAACATGTCGATTATACGGTTGTCATGAATTTTTATGGCGCAGAACGCACAACGCCGCGAGCAACATACCCTGTCGCCAACTTAGACGGATAATCATCTAACATGATTGCAAGAAAATTTATATAGGCGATCGCTTTTATATGCCGTTGGGGGAGGGGCGATTCGAATGGTTGGATATTTTGTGGACGCACATAACCATGCAACGCAGGTGTGCAGCCCTGTTTAGACAAGTCCCTGGTCCATCTTTCTGTTGCCAGTGAGGCAAATTGTACCACAGTTGATATTTGCTGTAGAGGAAGCTGCTAAAGTTCCTGCACACCGGTCGCCTTGGGGCCTCTTTCGCCCTTTTCCACTTGAAAAGCGACACGGTCACCTTCGGTGAGGGATTTGAAACCGTCTTTCTGAACTTCGGAGAAGTGTACAAAAACGTCGCCGCCATCGTCGTTTTCGATGAATCCATACCCTTTTTTATCACTGAACCATTTTACGATACCTGTTGCCACAACCTCAACCTCCTTCTTTGGAAAACACGCTTAACTAACAAGAACAATTAATGATTCCAAATATCGGGCAGGATTGCAATACTTCTTTTTTATGTATAAATCATGTATTATAATTAGGTGGTTTGCCGGTGGATGGGTTGTCGATCCCTATTCAGGGTACTTGCCGGAGGAAGGAAGCCAGGGCCTCGTCGCGAGCAAGGTGTTGATCGAACAAAATGCTGAAATGGTTTGTTCCTTCTACAGCGGATATCGTCAATTTCCTGCCGTGAACACAGAGAATGCAATCCTCCCCTTGCCCCATTGGGCAAGCTGCATGTCGATGTTGTTACCTTTGGATTTGAACATGTGAGGCGCTTGCATGGTGTTGCTCCTCTCCGGCCTATAGCTTCTCTTTTTATTGGATTTTCTTTGTGTCCTTTGTGGTTCAAGATTTCTGAACTCCGACCTCTGGCTATCTGTCATTGCTTTCCCATTATTCCATCATTCCAATATTCCAGTACTCCATGTTTACAGGAATCCCTTGATCAGGGTGCAAACTTCGTCGATTTTTTCGAGAAAAGCCGCATGACCCGTCTGGGGGATGCCCACCAGCTGGGAGTTGGGCATCTTAGCGTGCATGGCACGCATCTGCTCGTATGGGGTGATAATGTCCTCTTCGGCAGCGATGAGCAGGGTGGCCTGTGTGATGCTGGCGAGTTCGCTGCGGACATCGTAATCAAGATTGGAGGAGGCCAGCCGGATGAACCCGTCAAACCACTCTTTGGTCAGCAGCTCCTTGAACGCCTGACGCCGATTCAGGAGCCAATCATAGTTATGGTTGTAAAAATGTCGCGAATAGATGGGAATTAAGGCCAGGTCGAAAAAGGCCTCCCCGTCATACAAACGTGCGGCACGCTTCCACATTTCGCCCATGGAGAGCAGATACTGGTCGATATGCGCTGAGGTATTGGACAGCACCAATCGGTCGACACTTTCAGGATAGGCCAGGGTGAACAAAAGGGCCACCTGTCCACCATAGGACACCCCCCAGAGATCTGCTTTGTCGATGTTCAGGTGGGCCAGGAGCTTTTTCAGGTCCTGGACATGAATGCGGTTGTCATATCCTTGTTCCAGGCGGGCAGACTGCCCCTGGTCGCGCATGTCATAGACAATCAGTTGGAAGCGGTCCTTCAGACGTTTGATGTGGTCCACCCAGCTGGGGGCGCTCATCATAATGCCGTTCAACAGGACCAGCGGTTTGCCGTCACCGTGAACTTCGTAGTAGATGCCGGGGTCTTTCAAATACATGGGATGTCCTCATTTTTAGATAACAATGGTAACACACTATCATAGTATCGTTTGTTATTGACAGTATAGGTTTCAAGGTTTCAAGGGGTCCAGGGGTCAAGTGGTAAAGCAGTTGAATGCTCATTGCTGATAGCCCTCTATGGGCATTGAGCTAACAGCAATGGTCTACCCTCGGCCCCTGGACCCCTTGAAACCTTGGATCCTTGGTCCCTCCAGGAAAGTATTCAGTAGGATGTTGTACACTGCGGCTCTCAAGCAATTTGTTCTCCCCATTGTATTGCCGCTGCCGCATAGGTAAAGCCAATGCCACCGGCGAGCAGGGTGACAATGTCTCCGTCCTTTACGACATTTTGCTTGATCCCCATGTCGAGGGAGATCAGGGGATCATTGGTGCCGTGGTGGCCATGGTTTTCGAGATCCGCAGATTGGCGTGCATCAAGGCCGAGTGCGACTAGAACCTTTTTACGGTCCAAAGGGGCAAGGTGGCGCAGGGCCAGGTATCCGGTTTTGCCGCTCGTTTTAAGGCGCGCGGCTGTTGCACCAAGCGCGGCTGCCCATCTCTGTTTCAGGTAGCCGGCGACCTTTTCAGGACGGGGCGTTTGAAAATACATGGCGTCGGTATTCAGATTTTCAGTGCTGAACGGGATCTCCGTCCCTCCGCCCGGGACATATATCTCGTCGGCCATTTCCGCATCTACCTGAAAAACCGTATCCAGAAGCGTGTTACGGCCGTAATCCCTTTGCACGATTACGGCGCCACCCGATGCCGAACAGGGCAGCAGAAAGCGGGTGTCGATATTTTTACAATCCACCAGATCGATATTGCGGGTCCCCCCGGCCAGGAGAACGGTCTGTATGCTGCTATCCCCAGCAATCAGGTCCCGGGCCATACGGAGCCCCTGAATCAGGGTCACGCTCTGGGCCACCAGGTCGAAGGCCCAGGCATTCTGGCAGCCGATCTCTTCCTGCAGGCGTATGGAAGGGGTCTGGGCGATGTAATCCTTGTACTCTTCGCCGGTCCAGATGACGACGTCCACGGCCAAGGGATCCAGGTCACCTGCCGATGCAAGGGCTTTTTTAGCGGCCTTGACAGCCATGGGCACGGGCTGATCGTCATCTGCTGGGAGGTAGCGCTGCCGGAGGCCCAGGGTACGTACATCGTCAACGGTCATGCCGCACCGGGCGGCGATCTCTTCGGCGGATTCTATTTTTTCAGGCAGATGAAGCCCGTAACTGACAATTCCTACGGTCATGGTCATACCTCATGATTTGTTAGCAATTATAACGTTTGGCAAAAAAACGTTCCGAAATCTAGGTTGCTGTACGGTTATGAAAGTTTACTCTTGAGGATAAACTTCTGGATTTTTCCGGAAGCAGGCGTGCGCGGGAGCTCATCCACCACTTCCAGATATTTGGGCATCTTGAATTTGCCGATGCGGTCTTGCAGATAATCCAGCAGCTCTTCCAGGGTCAACCTTTTTCCGGGTTTCACTTCGACAATTGCCTTGCCCACTTCCCCCCACCTGTCGTCGGGCACCCCGATAACCGCCGCACCGGCAATTGCCGGGTGGGCTTCGATGACACGCTCTATTTCGGCAGGATAGACATTGACCCCGCCGGAAATGAACATGTCCTTCAAGCGGCCGGCAATGGCCATGTGCCCGTCTTCATCGATGCGGCCGAGGTCGCCCGTGTGAAACCAGCCGTCCTGAATGGCTTCCGCCGTGGCCTCGGGTTTATTCAGGTAGCCGGCACAGACGTTGGGGCCGTGCAGGAGGATTTCGCCCTCTTCACCGGGTTCCACATCCTTGCCCTCCGCATCGATCAGCCTGACATCCACATAGGGCATGGGGTGCCCGATGGTGCCCAGTTTGCCGTTGGCCATGAAGTTGTTGGGGCCGACTTCCGTCAGACCGTAGCCTTCCCAGATGCGGATGTTTTTCTGCTCTTTGAAGATATCAAAGATATCCCTGCTCATGGGGGCGCCGCCCGACACCATGAAACGGATATGCTCGAAAGAGGTGGAGGCGAACTTGGGGGAGTCGATGAGCATCTGGAACATGGTGGGCACACCGAAAAACACGCTGACCTTTTCGCGGTCCATGAGGTCCAGGATCAGGTCGGGCTCAAAACTACGGATTAGAATGTTGCTGCCCCGGCAGGTGAACAGGGGCAAGGTGAAGACATTCCAGCCGGCAGTGTAAAACATGGCTGCGTGCAGAATGGTCCTGTCGCTGGAGCGCATGTCCCATCCCTGAATGGTGTTGATGGCGTTCCAGGCCAACATACCGTGGGTTAAAAGTACGCCTTTGGGCAATCCGGTTGTACCGGATGTGTAGATGATGAGCTGCGGGTCTTCGGATGCGATGGACACTTCGGGCAAATCGTTATCGGGGAACGTGGTCCAAAGGGACGGCAGGGAGACCCCTACGGTATTATCGTCGTCAAAACAAACATAATGCGGCAGCCGGACATCCTCTTTTAGTTGGTTGACAATACCCTGGTGATCCTGGTCGAAAAAAATTGCTCTGGGGGAGGCGTCTTCCAGAAAATAGATGAATTCGTTTTTGGCAAGTCTGAAATTGAGCGGCACCATAACCGCTCCCAAACGCCCCAGACCGAAGAAAAGCACAATGTACTCGGCCCGATTCAGAGCCAGGCAGGCCACCCGGTCACCCTTTTGGATGCCGAGTTCTGTTTGCAGGAAATAGGCCATGCGGTTGATTTCCCCTGACAGTTGCCCATAGGTGTAGCGTCTGTCTTCAATTGCGTCGTACAGCGCTTCCTTGTCAGGTGATGCCTGGGCCCAGCGGCCGATGGTGTTGCCGTAAATCATGGTACTCAAACTCCGTTAGGGTTATTATTTGTTTATTATCAGACACGGATTTTATTTAAGTATGGTAACTACGCCTTTGGCTGTCATTTGTGCTTCGCACGTAATTTGCCCTTCGGGCGTAATTCATTGTAGCCATCGGCTTTGAGCTGAAGGCTACAATAATTACCAGCGAAGCGTAATGACGCGCGTCAGCGCTAATATCGGGCGAAGCCCTAATGACACGAAGTAAATGACAAGTGAAGCGTATGCAATCCGTGTCAGAAAATAACTATTTACCCGACAGGCCCCCATCGTAATGCCGTTGCGTTCCAGGCGTAGCCGATGCCGGCGGATATCATCAACACCAGGTCCCCGTCCGTGAGGCGGTTTTCCTCCAGGGCCAGCTCCAGAGACAGGATCTGGTCGTTCTGGCCGTGGTGCCCGAATTCAGCAAGATAGCGCGTCTGCTCGGGATCGATACCCAACTGGTTGACAAGGTAGTCATGGGCGCTTCTTTTCACCAGCAGCGTGGCCAGATAATCTACATCGCTGCGTTGGAAACCACATTTTTCAAGCACGCGGTCGATACAGAGCATCCAATTGGAAAGGCTGAGCCGTTCGAGCCGCTCCTTCATGCCCACGGGGTCCATCACGTCCAGGTATTGGCGATTCTCCTTTAGATCCTGTACGGTCATGGGCGCGGCCGACCCGCCGCTGGGCACGTAAACATCCCACGCAAAGGAACCGTCGCTTATGCAGTGGCCGTCCAGAATTTCATTTTTAGGACAGTTGCGCTGGATCACACATGCAGCCCCGCCGGCTGCCAGATAGTACATCCAGCGAACCCGGGAGTTGGGGTAGTGGATCAGGTCTGAATTGCGGTAGCCTGAAACCACCAGGATATTGTTCAGGGTTTCATCGGCCCGGATCATGTCGCGCGCCAGTTTAAAGGCCACCAGGGTCGTCCCGCAGCGCTGCTGTATGTCAAAGGACCAGGCTTTTTTGAGTCCCAGTTCTTTTTGAATTTTCGGGCCCACGGGCCAGTTGCGGTATTCCTTGACCTCTTCTCCGCTCCAGATCACCAGGTCGATATCGTCGGGAGACAGGCCGGAGTAGTAGAGTGCCTTGCGGGCGGCCTTAATGCCCATGGTTACGGTGCCGTCACCAGGACCGGGGACGTTTTTCTGGTACCACCCCAGTTTAGTGCGGATGATGTCGGCGGGTGTGTCACTGTTGGCGGCAATGTAGTCGGCGTCGTCATAGGCTCTGGGAATGTAGGTGGCCAGGCTCAATATGCCGGCGGTGGGTCTTTTCTCCATCATGGTTACTTTCTCATTTTTAAATTTATTCGATACGGATTTCACGGATATTTTTGATTGTCATTAAATTACAGCGCAGCGTAGTTACCATACTTGTATAAATCGTCGATTATTATTGTGCTTATCATTCCAAGTCATACTGCCTTTTTCGCTTTCAGGCGATTCTGGATAGTGCCGATAATACCTTTGGGAAAAAAGAACACAACCAGGATGAACAGGATGCCGAAGATCAACAGCCAGCGTTCCATCATGCTGTGCACGAAGTGCAGGTTGGGCAAAAGGTCCTGGGCCAGGCTCTGGAGGTCCGGCAGAAAGGTGTAGGAAAGACGCAGAAAAGCCGCGCCTGCCAGGGCGCCGTAAAGTGTCCCCATACCGCCGATGATCACCATCAGCAGGACGTCCAGCATGATGGGCACACCAAGCACGGATTCCGGGTTGGCATAGCCCACCCACATGACGTAAAGCCCGCCCAGGATGGTGGAAACCAGGCAGCCGAAGCAGATGGAGGTGGCCTTGAAGACAAAGGTCTTGTATCCAATGGCTTCGGCCCGGGGTTCATTGTCACGGATGGCCTGCATGACCCGGCCCAGGGGCGATTGAATGAAGCGGGCCATCAACATGAAAAGAATCAGGCAGATCACCAGAATAAAATAGTAGGTGATGATGCGGCCGGTGATGTCGACCCCCATGAAACTGCCCATGTTGAACGATACTTTGAAGATGCCGGGCGTGCTCATGAGGATGCCGTCTTCGCCGCCGGTGAAGCTGCTGAGTTTGGTGGCCAGGATGATGGCGAATTCGGCAATGGCCAGTGTGACCATGGCAAAAAAGATAGCCTTCACTCTCAACGACAGAAAACTGATCAAAAGCGCCAGGGCCGTGGTAACGATGATGGCCACCACGAAGCCGAGGAAAAGATAGATATACGTAGGTTCGGCAAACTTGCCCAGCAACAGGGCCACACTGTAGGCGCCGATGCCGAAAAACATCACGTGGCCGAAGGAAAGGATGCCCGTGTAGCCCAGCAGGATGTCGAAACTGGCCACCAGCACGGCGAAAATCATGATCTTCAAGGCCAGGTCAAGGGACTTGAAGGATGGAAACAGAAAGGGCGTTATGATAAAAACAGCCAGGATGATAATTTTCAGGTAAAAGGCCGGGCTGGTGAAGCGTCCCATTTTTTCCTGGCTGCGAAAGACCTGAACCGGTGTTTGTTCAACCATAGATGGTACCTCGTTATTTCCCTGCGGCAAACAGGCCCGTGGGTTTGATCAAAAGGATGACGACCATAATCAGGATATTGACGCCCACCGCCACCGGCGGCAGCAGGTAGGCCACATAGTTGTAGGACAGGCCCACGATGAGGGCGCCCACAAGAGAGCCGGTAATGCTCCCCAGACCGCCGATGATGACCACAATAAAAGCGAAGATGAGGTAGGCATCCCCCATGTCCGGATAAACCTGCAGGCTGAATATGGCCATGGCCATGCCGCCTATGGCTGCCAGTCCCGCACCGACGGCAAACACCCCCGTGAACATCAGAAAAATGTTGTGCCCCATGGCCTGGACCATATCCGGATCCTCGACACCGGCCCGGACGATTTTACCCAGTTTAGTCTTTTTAAGCACCATCTGGATGATCATAAACACCACCAGCCCGAGCAGGATGGCATAGATGGGATATTTGATGATGATGATGTCAAATATATTCCAGTTGCCTTGAAATTTCAGGGGAACGGGCATGACTTCGTCGTTGGGGCCCCAGATAATTTTTATAAGCTCCCGCAGTACCACCATGCCGCCGAAGGTAATCAGGATCTGGAAGAGGTGTGAGCCATATACCTTGCGCACCAGCACACGCTCCATGATGGCGCCCACAACACCCACCACGATCACGGCGGCTACAACGGCCATGGAAAAGACCGTAACGTTTGCCACGAGTGAATCGGCCGCCACCAGGTTGTCAAAGTGTTTAAACACACTGAAGGCCACGTAGGCGCCCCAGGCAAAGCATACGCCGTGGGCAAAGTTGATGACATCCATCAGGCCGAAGATGAGGCTCATGCCCGAGGCCACCAGAAAGATCATCATGCCCATGGCCACACCGGCAATGGTGAGGGTCAGATAGGTGGTCATATCCATTCCCAAAAGCGGGAGTAGATAGAGGACGATGGCAGCTGCAATAGTCAGTTCACGGCTGTGATTTTTAATTATAGATTCTGACATCCATGTATTTCCTTTGTGTACTTTGTGCCTTTGTGGTTTTTTCCAAATAGTACGTTGTCATTTGGTTATTCCCAAATAACGGCTCTGCAGCTCATCATCCTCGATCAGGTCCTGCATGGCGCCGTTATGCACCACCATACCGTCGTCCAGGATATAGAAATCGTCGCCCACCTGGCTGGCCATGTAAAAGTTTTGTTCCACCAGAAGGACAACGCTGTGCTGCTTGATCTGGTTGATGGCCTCAATCAGGGCGTCGATGATGATGGGCGCCAGGCCTTTGGTGGGCTCATCGATGAGCAGGAGCGACGTTTCGTTGACGATGGCCCGGGCAATGGCCAGCATCTGCTTCTGACCTCCGCTGAGAATGCCGGCTTTAGCTCCCCAGAAATCCTTGAGCGCCGTGAACATCTGTAGGACATCCTCCAGTCGTTTACGGGTGGCGATGTCATCTTTGAGCATGGCCACCTGCATGTTTTCCTCCACGGTGAGCTCGGAAAAGATTCCCATGTTTTCAGGGACAAAACCAATACCCATGCGGGCGATCTGATGCGGCTTTTTGGACTGAATCAGTTTGCCTTTATAAGCAATCTTTCCCTGTTTGGCCGGCAAAAGCCCCATGATGGTTTTGAGGGTTGTGCTCTTGCCGGCGCCGTTGCGGCCGAGAAGCACGGTGACACCTTCGGTTTTGGCTTCAAAGGAAATGCCCTGTAGGATGTGGTGCTGCCCGATGAACGTATGAATTCCGTCCACTTTCAATAGTGTATCAGTCACGTGCCGTTCCTCCTCCAAGATAGGCTTCCTGGACAGCTTGGCTCTTGTAAATTTCCTCGGGTTCTCCGTCGGCGATGAGTCGTCCCTCCTGAAGAACCATGATGGTATCGGAGAGGGACATGATCATGTCCATTTTGTGCTCCACCAGCAGCAGGGTCCTGTCTCTGACATCCTTGATTTTTTCCAGCAGTTCCAGAATGGCCGGCACCTCTTCTTGACTCATGCCGGCTGTGGGTTCATCCAGAAACAGGATTTCAGGCTTCAAGGCCAATAGGATGGCGATTTCCAGCTTGCGTTTCTCACCATGGGTGAGTTCGGCTGAGGTGGCCTTCCATTTTTCATCCAGCATGACCTCCTGGAGGATGGTGTAGGCTTCATCTTCAGAATGGGAAAAATGGCGGAAGTTTCTCCAGAAGTTGAGGCCGAACCCCTGCCTGGACTGCACAGCAACCCTGACATTCTCAAGTACGGTAAGCTCGGGAAAGATGTTGGTCAGCTGAAAGGAGCGCCCCATGCCCAGCTTGGTCCGCTGGGCGGGTGGCAGGTGGGTGATGTCCCTGCCTTTCAGGTAGACACTGCCCCCGGTGGGCTTGTATTGGCCGGTGAGCATGTTAAAAAAGGTGGTCTTGCCGGCGCCGTTGGGGCCGATAATGGACTTGAGGGTATAGGGCGGCATACTGAAATTCACATGGTCCACGGCCACATGCCCGCCGAAACGGATGGTCAGATCCCTTGTTTCTATGATGGGAGGCGCATTACTGTCTGCCATTTTTATCTACCTTTAGCAGTGTAAGTGATGAATTGATGGGTCCTACGCTTTACTGGTGCGAGCTGCAGGTTACGGGTTATGAGTTGCTGGTCGGATACCGGTGATCAGAAACCATAACCGATAGTCAAATGGCTTAACCTGTAACACGCAACACGCAACCTGCCCATTAGGATCACCACAAAGACACGCAGGATCAAAAGCTAACATCTTTGTGTCCTTTGTGTCTTTGTGGTTCATGGTTCTGTTCTTACTTATTCAGGATCGGCGGAGCCGTCTCATCCGGACCCATTACCCGGATCAGATTGGGGATGGCCCATTCCACGTCATCTTTGACCCCCAGTTCGAAAGCAAACATGTTCTGCAGGGCCTGGTGATCTTCCTTGCGGAAGGTCATTTTTCCCTTGGGGGTCATGAACTCCATGCCCTCCATGGCGGCGATGAGCTTTTCAGTGTCTGTGCCGCCGGCCTTGGTGATGGCGCTGACAACTGCGCTGGCTGCCGCGAACCCGCCGCAGGTGAAGAAGTCCGGCGGTCCGTTGAAGCGGGCGTAGTGCTCTTTGACAAACCAGTCGTTGACCGGGTTGTCCGGGTTTTCATAGTAGTAATAGATGGCACCTTTCATGCCCTTGAGGGGCTTCATGGCTTTGAGAGCTGCCAGGACGTTGCCGCCGCTGGTGATCTCGATGCCATATTTGTCCAGCCCGCTGGAGATGAGCTGGTTGATGGGACCGCCCTTGCCGGCCCAAATGACGAACACGTACTTGGGTGAGGGCTTGTCCTTGAGGGCTTTGATGCACTTCTGGATGGCGGCCGTAAAATCGGTGGCCTTGGGGTCGGAATATTCTTCGTGCACAATGTTGGCGCCCAGATCCTCGGCGGCCTTCTTGTAGGCAGCCACACCGTCACGGCCGAAAGCATAATCCTGGGCAATGGTGGCGATGGTGACACCGGGTTTGGCCACAGCCACGGCATTGCCGATGGCATCCTGGCCCGAGTTGCGGCCCGTGCGGAAGATGTAGCGGTTCCAGTTCTTGCCGGTGATGGCATCGGCCACCGCCGGCTCCACGATCAATATCTTCTTAAACTCCTGGGCCACTGGCAGGCAGGCCAGGGCCACGCCGCTGCTGGTGGGGCCCACGGCAATATCGACCTTATCATCGCTGTAGAGCTTGGTGAGGAGCATTTTGCCCCGGGCCGGCTTGAGCTGGGTGTCTTCGACAACCAGTTCGACATCGCGGCCCAGAATTTTGTTGGTGCCTTTGGTGGCCCACTCCAGGCCCATTTTAAAGCCGGTGACCTCGGCCTTGCCGTAAATCTCATAGGGGCCGGTCAAGCCCTGGATGATGCCGACTTTGATGGGGTCTGCGGCAAATGCCGGTGAAGACATGGCCAGCCCGGTCACGATAATCATGGAAACGATGATGCGGAACAGATGGTTCTTTTTCATTTTTTCCTCCTTCATAAATTTTCATTGTTAATAATTAAACGTACACATGAGCAATTGCCAACAACATATATATCAGCCTTCGTATTCTGTTTTCATGGATGAAAATTTATCTCTCAGGATTGTTTTCAGTACTTTGCCGGCCGCGTTGCGCGGAAGCTGACCCAGAAACGCCACCTGCTTGGGTATTTTATATTTGGCCAGGCGGTTTTTGAGGTGCGCTGTGATGTGATCCGCTTCCAGGGTTTGTCCCGGTTTGAGAACCACAAAAGCCTTGCCCACTTCTCCCCAGCGTTCATTCTTGATGCCGACAACGGCATTCTCAGCGACCTGCGGCAGTTCATAAATGGCATTTTCCACTTCCGCCGGGTAGACGTTCTCCCCACCGGAAATGAACATGTCTTTTTTACGTTCAACGATGAACATATCGCCGTCCGCATCCATTCTGGCCAGGTCGCCTGTGTGAAACCAGCCGTCGGTGAAGGCTTCTTCCGTGGCTTCGGGCCTGTTCCAGTACCCCTGCATCAGGTTGGGGCCGCGGATCACCAGTTCCCCGACCTGGCCGCTGGGCAGGGCATGCATGTTGTCATCCACGATTTTGGCCTCCAGGTGGAACACGGCCCGGCCGATGGAGCCTGCTTTGGCAAGGGCATGCTCTTTTTGCAGGGTAGCGATGCTGGGCGCAGCTTCACTCATGCCGAAGCCCTGCTGGAGGGTGATGCCGGCATCGTGATACTGCTGAACCAGGCTGAGCGGCAGCGGCGCCCCGCCGCTCATCACAAGGCGTACATCCTTGAACATTTCAGCCCTGAAATCCGGGTGCTGGATCAAGGCCAGAAAAATGGCCGGCACCCCGAAAAAGAGGGATATTTTATCCTTAACAAGCATGTCCAAGGTCTGCACTGGATCAAAGGTCTGCTGGATGACAGCTGTGCCGCCCACATAGAGCATGGGCAGGGTGAACAGGCCAATGCCTCCGATGTGAAACATGGGGAGCACCACCAGGTTGCGGTCCCTAACAGTGAAATCAATGGCCGTGTACAGGTTGATGGCGTTCCAGAAACTGGCACCCTGGGTTAGGATAGCCCCTTTGGGTTTACCGGTGGTGCCGGCGGTGTACATGATGATGTGGGGGGTATCAAGGTCGGGAACCCTGGCCACATCGGGTTCGTCATCGGGCTGGGCGGCTAGCAGTGCTTCGTAGACCGGCAGGTCTTCTAAATCTTCATTGCCCAGTAAAATCGATTGCTTCAAAGGAACCTGGGCGCGGACTTCTCGGGCGAGGTCGGCCAGCTCCGGTCCGAATACCAGCGTCTCCGTCTGGCTGTCTTCCAGGATAAAGGAGAGTTCGGAAGCGGTGAGGCGCCAGTTGAGAGGCACCAGGATGAGCCCGAGCTTAGCGGTGGCCATGATCACTTCCAGAAATTCCAGCCGGTTGTGGGCCAGGATGCCCAGGCGGTCGCCGTACTGAAGGCCCAGACCCATAAGCGCCCGGGAAAGACGGTTGGTCCGCTGGTTCAGCTGTTGGTAGCTTATGCGTTTATCACCATCAACTACAGCTTCCTTGTCCGGTGACAACAGCACGCGCCTGGTCAGCCATGAACCGATACCGGGTAGTGTCATGGTAGTTCCTTATTCCATTTAATAATTTCGAAACCCACATTCGGCATTACGCATACACCTGCCGCATGAGGGTTGCCATGTTGCCGGCAAAGTTGGTCACGGTGGCCAGGCCCTCCTCGTCTTTCTGGGCATCACGGGCACCGCCGGCACCGGCCATGCCCACATTCCAGTAGGTGGACCCCGGGACCGTGACCCCGTTGATGAAAAACCAGAGCAGCAGCTGGGAAAAGGCCATACAGTGGCCGGCCCGCCGGGCTACCGTTACCGGCCCGCCGACTTTGCCTGTGAAAAACTTGTCATTCCAATAGGCGATGAAGGTCGCCCGGGCCAGCAGGGCCATCATCTGGGGTACGACCGAGCTCAGGTAGACCGGCGAGCCCAGGATCAGCCCCTCTGCCTCTTTCATTTTTTGGATGATGGGGTTGAAATCATCGCCCTTGATGGTGCAGTACCCTTTGTCTACGCAGTCGTAGCATCCGTTGCAGGGTTTGATATTCTTGCCCCTTAAGGAAATCAGCTCGGTTTCAATGCCCTGGTCCTCGATTACCTTAAGGGTTGTTTCCACATACTGAAGCGTGTTGCTTTTGGCGCGCAGACTCCCGGCTATGCCCACTACTTTCATGTCTTCTCCTTTTTCGAACAGAGGGCATCCGGCAGTTTTGCCGTTGTTTCCAGAACGCCCTCATCCATCTGCCTGCACATCAGATCAATGAAGAAATCGTGTTCAAAGCATTGCTGAAAGGCAATGCTCTCTTTTTGCAGCCCTTCGGCCAATGCGTTGTTCTGGGCCGCCTTTACAGAGCGTTTGGCCTGGGACAAGGCATATTGCGGATTTTTCAGGATGGGATCCATGAATATCTGGCACTGCTTCTCCAGGTCGACATCCGGGACGCAGAGATGCACCAGCCCCTGGTCAAAAGCCTCTTGGGCAGGGAACAAACTTCCGCTCAGGATCATCTGCATGGCTTTGCCCGTACCCACCAGTCTGGGCAGCCGCTGGGTCCCGCCGCCCCCGGGGATGAGGCCGACCTTTACTTCCGGGAGGCCTATGCGGGCTGATTCCGCGACGATGCGGAAATCACAGGCCAGGGCAAACTCAAAACCGCCGCCAAAACAAAGCCCGTTGATGGCGGCCACCAAGATGAGGGGGCTTTTCTCCATACGGTTGAAAAGCGCCTGGATCTTTTTTGAAAAAGCCCGGCCGCTTGCTGGATCGCACTGCATCATTTCTATGCCGTCGGCGCCGCCTATAAAATAGGTGCTGCCGGATCCGCTGAAAACCACAACCCGTACACCGGACATTTCCGCGGTTTCCAGCATCTGGACGAGTTCATCCATGAGGATGGAATCGATGGAATTGCGGTCGCCGGGGCGGTTGATGCAGACATTTAAGAAGTCGCCGTCCCGCTCAACGATCAATCTAGTATAATGGGGCATGACACACAAATTCCTCAACCTAAATCTTATGTAAAAGGAAAAACTTTCATCACGAAATCACGAAAGGGCGAAAACACGAAAAAAACATTCTATTTCGTGCTTTTTGAATTTCGTGTTTTCGTGATTCAGTTTTATGTTTTTCAAACAGTCCCATGTCTACCGTTTTGGTCTGGATCTGTTTAATATTCGATGTTGGACGTTGGATGTTCGCTGTTCATTCCTATATAACCAACCCTCCGTTGGGGCTGAACACCTGCCCGGTAAAAAATCCGGCTTCATCGGACGCTAAGTATGACACCAGGGCCGCAATTTCTGCAGGGGTGCCCAAGCGGCCCTGGGGCGTCTTTTTCAAAATATGATTTAGAAAGCCGTCGGGCATGTTATCCAGCATGGGTGTTTCGACATATCCCGGTGCAATGATATTTACCTGGATGTTGTGCCTGGCCACTTCCTTGGCCAGGGTCTTGCCCAGCATGTTGACGCCGCCTTTGGCGGTGCTGTAGTGCAGAGCGCCGGGGGTCGGTGTCAGGGAAGCCACGGAACTGAACAGGATGATGCGCCCGGACTGATGGGCTTTCATCCAGGTCACGGCTTCCCGGCAGCAGAAAAATACACCATCCAGGTTGATACGCATCATCTGCCGCCACTCATCATCCGCGAGGTCTTCGATGAAGGCGGTCTTACCCAGGATGCCGGCGGCATGCACCATCAAATCCAGCCGGTCACAGCAATTTTTCAGATCCGAGAACAGATCCGCAACGGAGGCACTGCTGGCAATGTCCACCGGAAAGGCCTTGGCCCGCTCTTGATCCGGTCCCAGGGACGCCGCCCACTTCCGACAGGCATCGATGGCAAGGTCGGCCAGGTGGAGGTTGTACCCCTGTTGCAAAAGCGCCTCTGCCGCGGCGCGCCCCATACCCGAACCGCCGCCGATGACAAGCGCATTTTTCTGGACGCCCATAGAGATTTCCTGCGGGTGTGAATTAGTCGTAAATATGAAATATGAATCACTTGTCAGTTTTAATAGAAAAGATGCCCCTTGGTTGTCAAGCAATAAATTATTCTCGTTGAATCGATTCTATTTTGAAGTCGATAACCAAGGAAGACGATGCTATCTGGCCAGGCCGAATAGAACCAATTCCCGGATGTCCTTGAACAAAGCCCGTGGGATTTCAGGTTGGGTTGTACTGCCCCAGACGATCCATTTCAACCCTATGAAATGGGTTAACCCCATGAGATACCGGGCCAGAAAAACAGGCGACAACGGCCGGATCTGTTGGCTGGCAATCCCTTGCTCCAGCCCCTCGATATAGCCCTGGGCCAGTTTTTTGTAGTACCAGAGGCCCAGTTCGTGGCCGATGATTTCAAATTCCGGTACAACACGATAGATGGACCGGTGGCGGTACAGAAAATTATAAAAGGAGAGCATGCCAATCCATTCCACATCCCGCCGGTCCGCAATACCGGTAACGAAGCGCTGTACTTCCCGTCGCAGGCTGCGGTTGATATACCTGACGAACCCCTCCACCAGATCGCTTTTGCTTTTGAAATGAATATAAAAAGTGCCCTGGGCCACACCGGCCTCGCGTGTGATTTCCGATATGCTGGCATGATTGACGCCATGGGCGCCGAACACTTTTTCGGCAGCTCGAAAAAGGGCGTGCCTGGTTTTCTGCCCTCTGGTGAGAGGGTGGTTTCCGTTGGTGGCCAGCGCTGTAGGGTCCGGAAGGCTAAGAGAATGCCAGCCGGGATGTTTCTCCCAGGAAGCCTTGCCTCTGATTCCCCGGTACAGGGTATCGGCAATGAGATCTGCTGCCTGGTCATGTTCAAAGCCGGTTTCGTTGGCCCCCCAGTCCATGACAATGAAATCGCAGATGCCGACAAGGGCATAGACGACCATATTCGGGTCAAGCGGTTTGAGGTTGCCGGCCTGTATCTCTTCCCGGAAAAAATCACGAAAATAGCGGGCAATGGACTCGTAATACCCGATGGTTACCATGTCGACGAGTTCTGATTCCCCCAGGGTGCGGTGGAAGGCGAAATTGTCCCTGGTATGCTGCAGACATCTAATAACGATGCGCTTCAAGCGTTCCTTGAAATCACCTTCCTTAAAATGAATGGATTCGGATTTTTCGATAAAGTCGGAGACAACAAGGTCGGTGAGCTCGATAAACAGCTGCTCCTTGTTTTTGAAGTACTGGTAAAAGGTTCCCATGGAAACATTGGACTGACGCGTGATTTCAGACACGGATGCGCCGTAATAGCCTGCCTCTTTGAACACGGTGCGTGCCGTGTTCAGGATCGAGGCCCGCGTAAGCATACCCTTGGTAAGGTGCGGTTGGTCGGTTGCAGTTTTTGGAATAGCTTTTGATTGCATGGAAAAAACCGATTTATGAATCAACTGTCAGTTTTTTTATATATCAGCTTTTCAGGATATGCAACACCTATATGCCGGTGGTCAAGTCCTGATCACAAGTTGCCACTTTATTGTTTTCAAATATCCAATTTCCAACATCCAACGTCGAATCAAAAACCTCCATCACGAAATCACGAAAGAACAAAAACACGAAAACATCTGAGCATTTCGTGCTTTTTGGATTTCGTGTTTTCGTGATTCATTTTTTCGGGGTCTGCTCTCTGTCTTCCGTCCTCTGGGGCTCTGAGGTTCTGAAGTTCTGGTTCGGTCTCTGTCCTCTGGGTGTGTCGTTCATATGTTCCGATTTGTCGTCTGGAAGAAAACCGGGTCCCCTATATTTTTAAAACGCTATCGATGATTCAATTTTTCATGGTCATGTGTTATGTAGATTCCATGACCGCAAATGAGCATATTCTGATTGTCGGTAAAGAGCCTGATCTGCTGGAAGCGGTAAAGACGGTATCGCTTAATAGCGACAGGGTGGTATTGTCGGCTGAAACGCTTTCAAACGCTGTGGCCGCGGCCGGGAACGAACCCGTCGACCTGGTTGTGATCAATGCCGACACCTGTCACGAAGAAGGGCGGCATTTGGCCGATGCTGTCCAACAGTGGCCCGGGGCACTCCTGGTTCTTGTGAACGGACCGGGCGCGCTGGAGGACAGCCATGAATTGCCGGCCAGTACATATGCCTTTTTGAGAAAGCCATACCACCCCGGGGAAATCAACAAGACCATCGACAATGCCCTGGAGCACAAACGGCTGAAACAGGCCCACAAGGAATCCGAAATCGCCCTTTTGGAAAGCAAGGGCCGCCTGGCCAATCTGGTGGTCAATGCCCTGGTGGGAATTGCCATCATCCAGAACGACACGATCGTGTATCAAAATCCTACCCAGAAGGAGATTTTCGAAGGCATTTCGGAGCCTGTTGCCCTGAACGACTTGAAATGTGTGCACACGGACGACAGGAAAAAGGTGAAGGCGGCCTACCAAAGCATCATGGGAAAAAAATCGCGCGGAGCAGAGCTGGACTTCAGATTTACCGTGCCTGAACACCGGACGTCCAGACCCGTGACCAAAACCGTGCAGTGCCGGGCAAGCGCCTACCGGCACCAGGGGGATGATGCCGTCTTATTGAATATGATGGACATCACCCATGCCCGGGAACTGGAGAACCTGATGATGATCAAGGGTAAAATGGCATCCCTGGGCCGGGTTGCCGCGGGGATCGCCCACGAGATTAGAAACCCGTTGACGGGCATCAACTCATACCTGTTTACCCTTGAAGACCTTGCTTCACAGGACAGCATCGCACCGGAAAATCTCAAACTGGTCAGGCAGATAACCTCCCAGATTCAGGTGGCTTCCAACAGGATCGAATCTGTGATTAAAAGGGTCCTGGATTTTTCCAGGCCCAACAAACCGAAAATGGAAATGATCGCGATCAATGATGCGGTTCAGGAGGCTATAACCCTGTCAGCGGTGACCATCAGAAAGATGGGGATTACCCTGGAACAGGACCTCCAGGCGGATATGCCGCTGTGCTACGGGGACACCCACCTCATTGGACAGGTTGTTCTCAACCTGCTCAACAATGCAGCCAAGGCCGCGGAGAAGAATGAAGGTGAAAAAAGAATCCGGGTGGCTTCCTACACCCGAAAGGGCAAGTTGTTTATGAGTGTGGCCGATTCCGGGCCCGGTATTCCCAAGGCTATTGAAGAAAAGGTTTTTGATCCCTTTTTTACAACCAGCTCTGACGGGTCGGGTATTGGTTTGAGTATTTCCCAGCGCATCGTGACCGACCACGGCGGTACGATCACCATTGGCCGCAGTGCTTTGGGAGGCGCGGAGTTTATTATTGACCTGCCAATTGAAAAAAGGATGCATCCACGATGACGACCTATTCGATTTTTTTGATCGATGATGAAAAGGTGTCCCGGGAAGGCGTGGCCCTGGTGCTCAGGAAGCATTACCGGGTACGGGCTTTTGAAACTGCTGAAGATGCCATCACGGCCCTTGACGCGGGGGTCCCTGACCTGGTTCTTCTGGATATCGGGCTTCCAGGGATGAGCGGGATTGAGGCCCTTGCAGCCATGAAAACCCGGCATCCCGAAATCGTGGTCATCATGATCACCGCTTTTGAGGATATCGACACGGTTATTCAGGCCATGCGACTGGGGGCCTATGACTACATGGTCAAACCGCTGAAAATGGAAGCCCTGCTCGCCAACATAAAAAATGCCCTGGAAACCATTGCCATGCGCAAGGAAATCCAGGGGCTGCATGAAAAATATCTCAAAGAGAACCTGCCCTGCTTCATCGGTGAGAGTAATGCTGTTCAGGATGTGATGGACGTGGTGAAGAGGGTGGCGGAAAGTCCGGACACGCCGGTTCTGATTGTCGGTGAGACCGGCACGGGCAAGGAACTGATCGCCAAGGCGATCCATTACCGCAGCCCGCTTTTCAAAGGCCCGCTGGTGAGCGTGAACTGTGCAGCCATTCCCCGGGAACTCATCGAAAGCGAACTTTTCGGCTACGAGAAGGGTGCTTTCAGTGGCGCCGGCGCCAAAGGGAAGCAGGGCCTGGTGGAGCAGGCGGCCGAGGGAACCCTTTTTCTGGATGAGATCGGTGACCTGAGCATGTCCGCCCAGGCCAAACTGCTGCGATTTTTGGAAGATGGCGAGTTTTACCGGGTTGGCAGCACAGAGAAACGCTCGGTGCGGCCAAGGGTGGTTTCGGCAACCAACCGGGGGCTCCAGCGGATGATTGAAGACGGCACCTTCAGGGAGGACCTTTATTTCAGGCTGGCGGTGGTCAAGGTAGAGGTGCCTTCCCTGACCCAGCGGCGGGATGACATCCTGCTGATCGCCAAACATTTTCTGGTGGAGTTCAATGAAAAGTTCGGAAAATCCTTCCACCACCTTTCTCCGGAGGCGGCCATTGCCTTGAAAACCCACGGCTGGAAGGGGAATGTGCGGGAGTTGAAGAATATCATCGAACGCGCGGTTCTGATGGCGGAAGGCAGGGAACTGACCGCAGCCGACCTGGGCTTCAGTATGCAATCTTCGGACGTGGGACATGATACAGAGAAGGCTTCCCCTTTACCGCACTTGTCTGAAGACGGGGTCGATTTTCCTTCCCTTATGGCATCCTTTGAGAAACGTTATTTTGAAGAAGCCCTGGAGATGGCCAACGGGAATGAAAGTAAGGCTGCCAAATTGCTTGGGCTGACACGGGATAAATTCAGGTACCGGAGAAGAAAATTGATCGAAGGCTAACGAAAGAAGACCCGCTTAGGGATGGTAATGTTAAAAAAAGCTGTCAGGCGCAATGCCTGACAGCTTTTTTTTTACCGGTCTATCTACCAGCTATACCGGTTGTCATAAGTATGTTCCGATACAAACTCGGTTTGACATAAGAAATTTATTCTTCAAAACTATCAATCGTCTAAAAACATGACAACCGCATTAAAAGTTGTCACTTTTATTGGTTTCAAATGGCCTGTCTTCCATCTCTTGATTCAAAAATGAACATCGAACATTCAACACCCAACATCCAACATCGAATGTGGTTTATCAGCTGATTGCATTCAGCTAAGAGCCAACGGTTCGATGTTCAGTGTTGGATGTTCGATGTTGGACGTTCATCTGTTAAAATCTGATCCGTCCTCCACATTCAACATTCGATCCTCCCCCTAATTATTAAAAATTTCTTCAGGAATCATATTCAGAAGCCCGCCTTTCGGGTTATTTTCCTCAATTGGGTCATTTGGCCCAATATCTTGGGTTAAATGACCCATCATACTTGGATACAACCCGCACTTTCTAAAGGATGAAATTGTATAACACTCTGATAAAATTAAAAAACTAAAATATTTTTAAAGTTTGGCACACCCCCTGCAATATCGTGAAATAACTAAAAAATGAGGCATGACATGGACCCTTTTGAAAAACTGAAACATATGAAAACGCTCCTGGTGGACGACGACGGACTCATCCGCGACTCCCTGAGCATGGCCTTTTTGAGCCGCGGCTGCAACATCAAGACGGTGGAAAGTGCTGAAAAGGGTATTGAAGTGCTGCAAAAGGAGCACTTTGACATCATCGTCAGCGATTTCAAACTTCCCGGTATGAACGGCATGGAGTTTTTCGAAAAAGCCGGGTTATCCCGGGCCGGCAGCGTCAATGTGTTGATTTCGGGCAATGTCCGGGAAGAGGATCTTGAAGGCAAAGAGGCCTTGGGTATTGACGAATTTTTAGAAAAACCGTTCACGGTCATGACCCTGGCCGGCATGCTGGCCGGATTGATCGAGGGCCGTGAAAATGTTTCAAGCACCACAAATTAAGTGGGAAAAAACAAAATGATCAACATAAAAAAAGGAGGAAAACATGAAAACAAATGCAAAAATGATGGTAATCGGGCTTGTTCTGGCTATTGTGTTTTGTTATGCTGGCCCCGGTCTGGCGGAGACAAGCATTGGCACCGGTGCTGCAGCTAGTGCGGCTGTTAATTTGAATTTCCAAGTCTCAATACAAAACTACATTGAGTTCCGGGTCGGTACTGATGGAAGTCTTGATACGATCAACTTCTCACCGGGTATTGATGACTTAAATAACTCATCGGTGGTTGCAGGTGAAAACGGAGATCTAGGTAGCGGAAGGGTATCTGTAAGACTGCTCAGCAATACGCCGTCGATTATCATCACGGCAACCAACAATACACCCAGCGGGCTGGTAAACAACGGCGACTTTATCGATTGGGAGAGCATCACAACTACGGAAGTAACTGGTGGCCAGGGTAGCATTGCCCCGCCGCTGCTGACCAATGCGGGTTCTACTACCTCAACTACTCCCTTAAATGGGGCGCAGAATATCCTGACGTCTTGGGCGTACACCTATACACGAAGAGCTGGAGACCCGATTCCGACAGAGGATGGCGCTTACACCGGTCAGGTAACCTACACAGCATCAACACCCTAATCGATCGGTGTAAATAGAATGTCAATCCAGTGCCCTGCTTTATTTTCCAATAAAGCAGGGCTCTACCATTTTCCGAAATCTGATGACCAGATGAATGCAACCAATTGGTATAAGCATAGATTAATACTTGCCGTTGGGTTTTTTATGGTGGGCCTCGTATTGCCGTGGGCGGTGCTGGCAGAGGTCACGTTTATCTGGTGGGGGGCGCCTGCCGAGGTCAGGATCAGGGTTGGGGTGGAGACAGATACCACAACCGTTGTTCACAGTGTCCCCTTGGCCCTAAATGGTAACGGAACGCCCATATCGGGTGTACCCGCCGATGTCGTTATAGAGGTATCTGCACGCAGGGAGACTGCCCGTGATATGAACCAGGTTTATTTCATTGTTACGGCGGATTCCTCTACACCATTAAGCAGTGGTTTGGATACGATTCCATTTACTGAAATCAGCTGGGTCTCTCAGGATGGAGATATTCCCGCTGGAAGATTCGATGGTACCACCTCCCAGGTCATTCTTGACCTGACACGAGCGCGATGGCGCATAAGTGATCGTCTGACGTTTATTTATGACAATGACCAGGCGTTTCCTGGCGGGACATATAAAGGAAGGGTCACCTATACGATTTCAATACCTTGAAACAGGCAACAATGGTGGATTATTTGAGACGCCCGCAATATGTCAGATGGTTTTTGGTAGTGTTGATTTTGAGTGCCGCGATGGCCCTGCCAGAAAATGGTCATGCCGGAGAGCTCCTGGATGACTCGAAGTCCCCCAAAAAGCAGTACAGCACGCAGTTCAAATGGGTCCATCCAAGTCATCTCGGATCAATGGATGAAGATGAATACCTGCTGCTCGAAGGAACCCAGAGCAATGTGGAGGTGTGGCTGGACACGACAGACTACATGGGACAGAGGGCACGTATCTATTTAGGATTGCCCCGCCAAATTCAAGGATTCAATAGTACCGAACATTTTATCCTGCGTTGGAAAACCAACCGCATTTTCTCATCGGGTGAAGTAAGGCCTGGGAATCGGGCCCAGATATATGACGGATCCATCGATGCGGATCTGATGATCGAAATGTTCACTTTCACCCTGCGCATCAAAGCCAACTATCTTACCGGGAAAATACGTTATGCTCCGATTTTCGAAATTGAACCGTATTAATTGGATTTTCATTTTCACCGTTTCTGCGGTATTGCTGATGCTATGCACACCTAATGCATCCTGGGGCGAATTTGCCGTCCGGATCAGCCCCCCTAACTTTGAGTTCAAGGCCAAGCCCGGACAGATCATACGCGATACGATAGAAATCGAAAATACCGGTATAGAGAAAGGTGTCTACGCCATTAGAACTGCGGACTGGGAGTTGAATGCAAACGGGGGAGTGGTCATATATCCGGTGGATCAACCCCTTACATCAACATCATGCCGCCCCTGGACCCGTATCGAGAGAAAGACCCTTTTGCTGGCGCCAAAAAGGTCCAAGCGGTATCGATTCGAGGTCCATGTGCCGCATGAGGCCCCTGATGGTGAATGCCGCTTCGCAATGGTTATAGGTCCCGCAGCTGATACCAG
>JBDLJD010000006.1:0-54970 GCA_039714495.1 Thermodesulfobacteriota bacterium | reverse complement strand
AATGTTGGAATATTGGGTTTCGGATGTCAGGCGTCGGGACATTACAGAAGACAGAGAACAGACGTCAGAAGGTAAGAACATGAGGCGGTGAGAATGCATATAGTCTGTGGTCAGTGTGTCGGATGACGGAATAACAGAGCCACAGAACTCCATTGTTCCATTTACGGGAGCAGTATAGAGGAGGCTATAAAAGGTCATAAACCTTAATCTCTCCCTCCCATTTCGGGAGGGGGTTAGGAGGAGGGTAGTGTGGACGTCATCGAGGCCCACGATCGCGCGGCCAATCAGTACGACCGTCAGGCTGGGGAATGGGGCTGGAATCCAGAAGTTTTTTTTGGTCTGATGTGGGCCTATGCCCTGCCCGGGAAACACCTACTGGATGCGGGTATCGGTACGGGCTTGTGTTCGGAGCCTTTTTTCAAGGCCGGGGTAAAAATTTCGGGTTTTGACGGTTCTGAAAAAATGCTGCGCCTTTGCCGGGAAAAGCGCATCAGCGGCGACCTCAAGGCGCATGGTATTGAAGATCTCCCCTGGCCTTATGAAGATGCCAGTTTCGATCTAGTGATTGCCGGGGGGGTCCTGCATTTTTTCGACAGTCTGGAACCAATTTTCCAGGAGGCCGGGCGAGTCCTCAAAGCAAAAGGTGTGTTCGGCTTTACCACTGCAGTATTAGGAGAAAGAGACCTGGAAAAAATGGGATTGCCCGCTGATGCGCCCTATGCCAGGGTACTGGACGAGGCCTCCGGCGTATATATTTACAAACATGGTGAAACGTACATTCAGCGTCTTTTAGGAACGCTGGGAATGTCAATGCATAAAAAGCTGATCTTCCTGGCCTCGTGCAACCCGCAGACAGGTGCTGAACATTACAATACGCTGTTCGTAGCGCGATAATACATTGTTGAAATCAAGGACCTCAATTCTGAGTTTGTGTTTAATTATAGCGTTTGGCAAAATAACGTTTCGAAACAACACCTGTCAATGTTCGTTTCGAGACCTGGACGCCATGGGGCACGTCGACAACGCCGTGTTCTTTACCTATCCAATGCTCACCTTATGAAAAATAAGTGTTGGGAATGAGGCTGGGAGAACTTTTAAAATCAAGGCCGCAGGAGAAAAACCAATGAATACGGATATTAAAGGGCGGGTGGCCATAATATATCCCGGTGATCGGGAGATAAGGAAAAACGCGACGCCGGACAACAACCGATTGGCGCCCATGTTCCGGGCGCTTGCCGATGTGGGGCTGCAGGCCGAACCTGTTGTGTATCACGATGATTTCAGCGAGGAGGTCCGGTCGCAGCTCATGGCAGTCGATGCCGTGCTGGTGTGGATGAACCCCATCCAGGACGGGCATGACCGCTCCATCCTGGACCCCATGCTGCAGGGGGTGGCAGCTGCGGGAATATTTGTCAGCACCCACCCGGACATCATTCTGAAACTGGGCACCAAGGAAGTGGTGTACCGCACGCGCAGTATCGGTTGGGGCTGCGACACCCATCTTTACCGCAGCTTCGACGATCTGCGCCGGGAACTGCCTGCCAGACTGGCCATAGGAGAAGCCCGTGTTCTCAAGCAATACCGGGGCAACGGCGGCCGCGGTGTATGGAAGGTTGAACTGGCCGAGGATACCCCTGCACCCCGGGCTGCGACCCCCGTCCGGGTCCGGCAGGCAAAAAAGGGGAGTATTGAAGAAACCTTGACAATGGGGACCTTCTTCGAGCGCTGCGAAACGTATTTTGAGGGAGAAGGCCGGATGATCGACCAGGCCTATCAGGCACGCCTGCCCGACGGCATGGTGCGCTGCTACATGGTGCATGACAAGGTGGTCGGTTTCGGCCACCAGGCTGTCAACGCCCTTTTTCCGGCGCCAGCGGGTGCTCCGCCGTCAACAGCCCCGCAGCCGGGCCCCCGCCTGTATCATCCGCCCAACAAGCCTGAGTTCCAGGCCTTGAAGAGTATGGTGGAGACAAAATGGGTTCCTGAGATGCAGCAGGTGCTTGACATCGACACCCACCTGCTGCCGATATTGTGGGACTGTGATTTTCTGTTCGGTTCCCGGGATGCATCCGGCAATGACACCCACGTGCTGTGCGAGATTAACGTGAGCAGCATTGCCCCCTTCCCGGAATCGGCGCCGCCTTTTGTTGCTGCAGCTACTCTTGCCCGCATAGAGGCGGCCGGGCAGCGGCAGGCGTAGTATGTATGAATATCCGTATCATCTCCGTACACCGTTCGCGGAAAGAGGAGTTAGCATTATATAAAAGCTAAGGATTTTGATAAAAAATTTGACGAGGGCAATTTGTGTTTATGCAACCTTGGGGTTGACATGTTCCGCTTGTTTGTGCCATAGGTCTGTCCAGCAATACCATTTCCCAAGGAGCATCATGAACTACTGTTTTGGCTTTACATGAGGTGTGTACCATTTCTAACCGGGTTTGTTAGACGAAGCCGCGTGCCAAAACTGTATCCTTTCTGACACCTACACATCGTCACCGCGTCATTATTGAACAGCCGCTGTGTTCTTCTACGGTTGTCCGGCATATTTCCAAAGGCGCCCCGGTTCATTTGGTACAATACGATCAAATAGAATTTCTTTACGGTATAAAATATGAGGACCTTCATGGATGAAAAGAAAACGATCCGCCTGACAGAAACCACCACCGGCGCCGGGTGAGCTTCCAAATTGTCTCCAGGGGACCTGGACAAGGCTTTGTGCGGCATGGTATTTCCGACTGATGAAAACGTTATGATCGGGTTGGATCGGGCGGATGATGCTGGCGTTTACAAAATTAGCGATGATCTGGCGCTGATCCAGACGGTCGATTTTTTTACGCCCATCGTGGATGACCCCTACTGGTTTGGACAGATCGCAGCGGCCAATGCCTTGAGCGATGTCTATGCCATGGGCGGTGAGCCCAAAACGGCCATGAACCTGGTGGCCTTTCCCAGCGATGAAATGGATCTTTCCGTTCTGCGCGGGATCATCCAGGGCGGCATCGACAAGCTTGCGGAGGCCGGCGTGGCACTCGTGGGCGGACACTCCATACAGGACAAGGAAATCAAATACGGCCTGTCTGTCACCGGCGTGGTTCACCCAAAGGATGTGCTGGCTAAAAAAACGGTGCAGCCCGGGGACAGGCTGATTCTCACCAAACCGCTGGGGATGGGCATCATCAACACCGCTGTCAAGGCGGAATTGGCTGCCCTCGACCTGACCGAAAGGGTGACCCGTCTGATGGCAGCCCTGAACCGCGATGCCGCCAGGATAATGAGCGGGTTCGACGTCAGCGCCTGTACGGATGTCACCGGTTTCGGGTTTCTGGGCCACCTGGCAGAGATGATTGAGGGGGCGGGTGTCGGCGCAAGGATCGATGCCCAGCGCGTGCCGGTTATTGCAGAAGCACTGGAGTTTGCCGCCATGGGCCTCATTCCGGCCGGGGCCCATAACAACCGATCGTTTCGCGAAAGCATGATTGACATAGCCCAGGGCGTGCCGCGGAAACTGGTGGACGTGCTTTTCGACCCCCAGACATCGGGCGGGCTGCTGATAAGCGTGGACCGGGATCGGGCGGATGTGCTGGTCACCGCCCTGAAAGACGGCGGGGTGGAGGATGCCGTGCTCATCGGAGAAGTCCTGGCTGACGATCAGGAGAAGATATATGTAATGTAGGAACAGTCCGGAGAAAAAGAAATCCGTTCCCAGGGCTGAACAGGCTGTCCCGCAACCCGCTTCAGCAGGGATGAATCCCTGCGCTACACAAAATTGTAGTTAGCAGGCGGGATGATAACAATTTTAGAAATTTGTGTAGGATTATGAACTGACATCCTATGCATAAACGATGTTACGTGAGGAAAAAGGAAATATCATTATGAAAGAGATCGACGCCCGCGGCCTGGCCTGTCCGGCACCGGTCCTGCAGACCAAGGCTGTTTTGGAAGAAGACCATCCTGACAAGGTGAATGTTACGGTAGACAATGCCGCAGCCCAGCAGAATGTCCAGCGTTTCCTGGAATCACAGGGATTTGAGACGACCCTCGACCAAAGCGGAAACGACTACTTCATCGTGGGGAGCTGCGGCCCGTTAAGGGCAGCCGCACCCGAAACTGATATCGAACTCGACAAGGGCGACCAGAAGATCATGGTCATGTGCGCCACGGACCGCATGGGGTCCGGTGATGACGAACTGGGCCGCAAACTCATGATAAGCTACCTGCGCACCCTTGAAGAGATGGGCGGCGATCTGTGGCGCCTGGTGTTCGTGAACAACGGCGTCAAGCTGACCATCGACGGGTCGGAAGTGGTAGCGGACCTCAAAAAATATGAAAAGCAGGGGATCAAGATCCTGGTCTGCGGCACCTGTCTCACCCACTTCGATCTGTTGGAAAGAAAGCAGGTGGGAATCACCACCAACATGCTGGACATCGTCACCGCCATGCAGAATGCCGATAAAGTGATCAGCATTTGATGGTGATAACACAATGCATGCTTGTGTATGATCAAACATTTCCAATGAACCCAACACCATGATGAGTGAAAAACATGATCAAAGCTATTTTATGGGATTTCGGGGGCGTCCTCACCACCAGCCCCTTTGAAGCGTTCAATCGCTACGAAGAAGAGCACCAACTCCCCAGGGATTTCATCCGGGGCATCAATGCCGTCAACCCCACCACCAACGCATGGTCCAAGCTGGAAAACGGCCTGATTTCCATCGAAGCCTTTGACCGCGAATTCGAGTCGGAGTCCAAAGCGGCCGGCCATTCGATTCCGGGCAAGGACGTTCTCCGGTTACTGTCCGGGGCTGTTCGCCCCAGGATGGTCAAGGCCCTGAAAAAGTGCAAGCAGCAATTCAAAGTCGGGTGTCTCACCAACAATATACAGCCGGATGACGGTTCAGCTCTCCACAAGAACGATGAACAGCTGGCCGAATATATGGACATCATGGGCCTGTTCGACGTGATCATAGAGTCCAGTGTGGAAGGGGTTCGCAAACCCGACCCTGAAATCTACCGCATTGCCCTGTCACGTCTGGCTGTCAATGCTGAGGAGTGTATTTTTCTGGATGATCTGGGCATTAACCTGAAGCCTGCCAGGGCCATGGGCATGCAGACCATCAAGGTGTTGACCGTGGACCAGGCTCTCGGGGAACTCGCTCAGCATACCGGCATCAAATTCTAATAAAAACAGATTCACCCTGCAAGATCTTGCAGGGTGAATCTGTTTTGCAAGGGTTGTCAGAGGAATGTCGGTTATTACTATTACAGCGTACCCGCCTTCGGTGTCTCCCAATCATAACGGTTCTTTACGAGTTGAAGCCTGAATGAAGGTTCGGTTTTGACGACACCGTCGATGTTGTTGATTTTTGCCAGCAGGTCCTTAAGGTCCCCCTGGGATTTTACACTGAATTCCACATCGAAATCCGTGCCGCCGGTCAGCAGTGAGATATACCACAGGGCATCGATGGCCTCGAGTTTTGGTGTGATCTGTTCGGTCTTCTTGGTATCGATTTTAATTTTAATATTGCCTTCGATGTCGTAACCGATTTTACGGTGGTTGACGATGGCAACCACCTGGATGATCTCGTTATCGAAAAGACGTTGCAAACGCTTCCGGATCGAGGTTTCCGAGAGATTGAGCGCTTTAGCCATCTTGGTGTTCCGCATCCTGCCATCCTGCTTCAGAAGGTGGATTATCTTGGAATCAACTTCATCAATATTAGATCGCATATATCCTCGCTTTTCCTGACTACAACATTTAATGGTTTATAATCTATTTGTTCCAATATAACACATGCACACTTCATTGCAAGTGAATATCGAATCAATATATTCGATTAACGACCTTAATTCTCGCTTTAAATGTGCATTCATGCATCTATACGCCCTGTTGGAGGCAAAAAAATACCCAAACAGGTATGGCTTACCACAAATGGACGCTCCTGGTTCAAAGCCCATTTGAGTGCCCACGTCTGGGCGCATTTGGGGATAAAATAATTTATATCAATATATATAAATTGTTTCTAATAGTTAGAAGAATATTGCCTTTCCAGCGTGAAGGTTGCCGCGATCTTGGTATATACGATAATCGAACCTGAATAATATTTATAGATTTTTATCGAATTAATTTCTTGACAAATAATTATTAAATGTTCTATGTAGTTCGATATATGGACAATAACCTGGAATCTTAGGAAAGGAAACGTTTTCACAATGGCCGAATTAGCAGTTGAGGTTACGGGCGTCACGAAGATATTTGGTGAAAATACCGCTCACGAAGTGATCGCACTGGATAACGTATCGGTAAACATAAGTGACAACGAGTTCTTTACCCTGCTCGGTCCTTCGGGCTGCGGGAAAACAACCCTCCTGAGGCTAGTGGCTGGTTTCGAGTACCAAAGCCGCGGTGAAATATTGCTGTTTGGTGAAAGCCTGCAAGCTCTTCCCCCGCAGAACCGCCCGGTAAACACTGTCTTTCAGCACTACGCTCTTTTCCCCCACATGACCATAGGGCAGAATGTGGGATTTCCCTTGAAGATGTTAGGTCGGAATGAAAAGGAGATTTCAAGTACCGTTCAAAAGATGCTCGAGTTAGTGAAAATGGAAGAGTTTACCCACCGATATCCGGCACAGCTTTCCGGTGGCCAGCAGCAGCGTATAGCGCTGGCCAGGGCACTTGCTCCCAACCCCAAGGTGCTGCTGCTGGACGAACCGTTATCTGCCCTGGATTTAAAACTGCGTGAACAGATGCGCAGCGAACTGAAACTGCTGCAAAGAGAGACTGGGATCACCTTTATCTTTGTTACCCACGATCAGGTGGAGGCGCTGACCATGAGTGACCGCATCGCAGTGATGTCATTTGGAAAACTCCAGCAGGTTGGGAGTCCCATTGAAATTTATGAACAACCGACCAATCGTTTTGTTGCCGATTTTATCGGTGAGACAAACTTTATCAAGGCAACCATTTCGAAAATAAGCGACGAAGGGGTCTCCTGTCAAATCGGGGGAAATATTGAATTTGAGGTTGCCGAGGCCTACCAGAAGAGTGTGGGTGACCGTGTCACCCTGGCTTTGCGCCCTGAAAAGATAACGTTGAAGGCATTCGACGAGGGGGCTACGCAGGGTTTCACCGGGAAAATCGAAGACAGTGTCTATATAGGGACGGATACCACATACCATATATCCTTAAATGAGGACACCGGAATAGCCGTACGCGGTCAGAACACGATTACCGGTGAAGCCCGATTCAAGGTGGGCGACAGGGTTACGGTAAAAGTGGGGCAAGGTGCGGCAAGGATCTTGGTGGATTGATGAATCTAATGAGGAATAGAACCGCACGACGGTGGTTTGGTTTGGGGCCGGCAGTTGCGGCAATCTTTTTTTTCATGGTAATACCCATCGGAATTATCGTTGTCTATTCCTTTCTCGAGGCAAACCCTTACGGGGGCGTAAAGCCACACCTGTCATTTGAAGCTTATATCCAGTTTCTATTTGAGCGCGACTTTGACGACACCGTCATCTTCAACAATGCTTACCTTATCATTTTCTGGCGGTCATTTGTTCTGGCCGTATTGACCACCGTATTGAGCCTGCTGATCGGTTTCCCAACAGCTTATTATATGGCTATGCAGCCCCCTTCCCGCAGGGATTTGCTTGTATTTTTAGTGACCATTCCCTTCTGGACCAATCTCTTGATCCGCACGTTCTGCTGGATACTTATCCTGCGTGACAACGGACTGATCAACAATTTCCTTATGGGGGTCGGGCTGATCGAAAATCCGATCACGCTGCTGTACACCAATGGTGCGATTCTGCTGGGGTTGGCCTATACCTATATCCCTTTCATGGTGCTGCCGATCTACGCTACTGTGGAAAAATTGGACATGGGCCTGTTCGAGGCGGCTCACGACCTGTATGCCAACCGGAGGCAGCTTTTCAAATCGATCATCCTGCCGTTGTCAGCCCCGGGTATTATTGCCGGCAGCATCCTTGTTTTCGTTCCAAGTCTGGGTGCATTTATTGCGCCTGATCTCTTGGGTGGCGGAAAAAAATTGATGCTCGGAAAGCTTATTCAGCTCCAGTTCGCCTCTTCTCGAAACTGGCCTTTTGGTTCAGCTATAGCTTTAATTTTGATGTCGGTGGTGCTTATCGCCATGATGATTTACGCGCTGGGGCCGGCGCGCAAAACCGATATGCACTAACGGATTGGGGAGCCCTATACCATGAAAAAAACATCTGCCCCCACTAAATCATCCAGACCTTTCGTTATCGGTAGATTTCCCGGATTCAGCATAATCGCACTGCTGTTTTTTCTGTTCGTGTATGTCCCGCTCATCATTCTGGTGGTGTTTTCTTTTAACGCCGGGAACTCGGCGACCATATGGAACGAATTTGGTCTGGGATGGTACACCAAAGCCTTTGCCAACGACGACATCCAGCGGTCGGCCGTCAACAGCCTGATCGTGGGGGTTACCGCCGCTTCAACCGCTACGCTGCTGGCCACCTTAGGTGCTCTGATCATGGCCCGGGGGGGCAGGTTTCGCGGCCAAACCGTTTCCTATGCCATTATCATGCTGCCACTGGTGGTTCCGGAGATCGTCACTGCCGTGGCCACACTCTCCTTCTTCAGTGCCATCGGGCTGAAGCTGGGGTTGGGCAATGTCATCATCGCGCACACGGTTTTTTGCATTCCTTTTGCCTTTTTACCAATTCGGGCCCGGCTGCAGGGCATGGACGATACCTTGGAGCAGGCGGCCCATGACCTGTATGCCAATGATCAGCAGGCATTCCGTCATGTGACCCTGCCGCTGCTCATGCCCGGCATTATCTCCGGCGCCATGCTGGCTTTTATCATATCCATCGACGATTTCATTATCACGATGATGGTGGCACCCGCCGGCTCCACGACGTTGCCTTTATATATTTATGGAATGGTGCGCATGGGGATCACGCCGGAAATCAATGCCGTATCAACGGTGATGTTCGCCATATCGACGATGTTCGTCACCCTGTCATATTATGTAGGCCAAAGAAAATAGCAGCCCTATCAACCTTAATTTTAAAGGAGGTCAAAATGAAAGTATTACGTTTTTTGATGATAGCACTTCTGGTGACCGCAGTTGGCGCGGGCAGCGCCATGGCCGCAGGCCAGTTGTTTGTTTACAACTGGACCGATTACACGGCTCCCGATCTGCTGAAAAAATTTGAAAAAGAGACCGGTATTAAAGTTACCCTGGATACCTATGACTCCAATGAAACCCTGCTGGCCAAGCTGAAAGCAGGCGGCGGAGGGTACGACATCGCCATTGCCTCACACAATTTCATACCCATCATGATCAAGGAAGGGTTGCTGCACAAGGTCGACGCTTCAAAACTGAAGGGGTATGCCAACATTGCCGGCCAATGGAAAAATCCGGACTGGGACCCGGGCAACGCCTACTCGATTCCATGGCAGACCGGCACCACATCCTTTGCCGTGGACACCGCTGTGTACAAGGGTGACATCAATACCTACAAGATCCTGTTCGAACCGCCGCCTGAGCTGCAGGGGAGTGTGGCCATGTTCAGCGCGCCGGATGAGGTGATCAGCTTTGCCAATGCATACCTCGGTTTCGAACAGTGCAACGAAGATGGCATGCAGATGAAAAAGGTGCTGGAATTGCTGTTAAAGCAAAAACCCCATGTTAAAGTATACAACTCCGACGGTATCAAGGAGCGCCTGGTCTCCGGGGACACGGCCATCCACCAGACCTGGAACGGCTACGCCATGCGGGCCAGAGCTGAAAAATCCACTATTCAGTACGCCTATCCCAAAGAGGGCGTCATTTCCTGGATGGACAGTCTGGTCGTACCCAAGGGCGCCAAGAATGTCGATAGCGCCGTCAAGTTCCTGGAGTTCATGATGCAGCCCGAAAATGCGGCCCTGCAGACCAACTTTGCGCGTTATGCCAACGGGATATCGGGCAGTGAGGCTTTTGTCGACGCAGAGCTAAAAACAGCCCCGGAAATCACGGCCCCGGCCGGTGTGAAATCCATTTTTGTTCCCGCCTGCTCGGAAAAAGCCATCAAGCTCCAGGACAAGGTGTGGACCAAGCTGAAACAGTGATCCAGGAATGAGCTCATAGCTGATAGGTCATTGCTCATAGCATGCTATCAGCTGTGAGCTATCAGCTCTTTCCTAATGACCCCTTGGCCCCTGGTTCTTTTTCGACTTTTTTGGAGAAGAACCATATCTTCTAAACATTAGGAAATAATTCACTCATGATTACCGTTTATTCCGAAGATCACCGTCTGCACTTCGGCAAGTACGAGTTGATCGACGGCGAGTTTGTCACGCCTTTCGAGCGCCCGGAACGGATGGATCTAATCATGCGGCGGATCGAGACGGCCAAACTGGGCAAGGTGGTCGGTCCTAAGGATTTCGGCATTGATCCCATCGCCCGGGTGCACTCGAGCAAATATATAGACTTTTTGAAGTCTGCCCATGCAGAGTGGAAAAAGCGTCACGGAAACACGGATGCCATGCCCATCTGCTGGCCCACGCGTTCGTTCCGGCAAAAGCTGCCCGACGCTATCGACGGCCAGCTGAGTTATTATTCCTTTGATGCCGGCACGCCTATCACCGGAGGTACCTGGCAGGCTATTACCACATCGGTCAATGTGGCCTTGACCGGGGCGGATTTGATCAAGGGTGGTGAAAAATGCGTGTTTGCCGCCTGCCGACCTCCCGGCCATCATGCCGGGTTTGATATCTACGGCGGATACTGTTTTATCAACAATGCCGCTGTTGCCGCCCAGGCCCTGCTCGATCAGGGGGTAGAACGCGTGGCCCTTTTGGATGTGGACTATCATCACGGCAACGGCAGCCAGGCCATTTTCTACGACCGGGCCGATGTTCTGTATGTCTCCCTTCACGGCGACCCACGACAGGAGTTTCCTTACTTTTTAGGCTATGCCGACGAAACCGGCAGCGGGGCCGGTGAAGGCTTCAACTGCAATTTGCCCCTGCCCTGGGGGACCCTATGGCAGGATTATAGGGAAAGTCTCACCCACGGACTCGAACAGATCCGCAGCTTTTCTCCCGATGTGCTGCTGATTTCCCTGGGGGTCGATACCTTTGAAAAAGATCCCATTTCGCAATTCAAGTTGAAAAGTGAGCATTTCTTTGAACTTGGAGAAGCAATTGCCAAAACAGTCCATTGCCCGAGCCTCATTATTATGGAGGGCGGGTATGCCGTGGAGAATATCGGCGTCAATGTGGTCAACGTGTTGGCCGGCTTCCTAAACGGCTTATAATCTTAATATATTTCCGATATGGAACCGAGTGGGGTCCTCTTGATCAACACCTGGAGGTCTTGACAAATTGTCTTCAGATGACAAAATCAAAATTTTTAACGACCTTGACAAAGACCTTATAAGTGGTCTATTATATGGTCATATCAGAAACTAAAAATGTTCTCGGAGAATTAGACCATGTTAGAATCCATTCACGCAAATAAAACGGCCAGCATCACTGAATTCAAGAAAAATCCTCAATCCCTCATTGATGCCGCCCGTGGTGAAGCCATTGCTTTGCTGAACCGCAACAAAACAGCAGCGTACATCGTGCCGCCGGAAGTCTATGAACGGCTGTTGGAAATGGCCGAAGACATTGAGCTGGGCAGAATCTATGAAGAACGCAAACATGAGAAAGCCAATGCCATTGAGGTTGCCATAGATGATCTATAAGCTTAAGTTTTTTAAAAGTGCTTATAAAGAGTGGCAAAAACTCGATCCGCACGTCCGGAAACACTTTAAAACGCACTTAAAAAAACGAGTTCAAAATCCTCGCGTCGAATCGGCAAAGCTCAAAGGTTACTCCAACCTCTACAAGATCAAACTCAGGTCCGTGGGGTATAGACTGGTCTACCTTGTGGAAGACGAAAAAATCAGCGTATACGTAATTTGCGTCGGCCGTCGAGATAAAATTTACGAAATTTTACCCCGAAGATTGAATGAATAAACCAATCCCTCAAACACATGGCATTTTCACCTTTTGCCATAGTTTAAGTTTTCCATCTATATTTCAAATTACTGAAAAATAAAGCTTACGTCTGATGACAGAAGAGCGGTTTAATTTTTTTGAATGGAATCGGGCGGTGGGTCAAATGATCGCCCACCTGGATGACGTTGCGCTCCCCCATATATTGATAGATGCGATTCATGACCTGGTACCTTTCGATAAATCTTTGATCACCCTGGAGAAAAAGAAGCAGATACCTGTCCATATATTCGACAGCGGTATCGATCCGGAAGAGCATGAACTGCATGTTACACGATACATTTCCGGCGCATACCTGCTCGACCCGGTTTATCAGGCCCTTTTCAGGGGCATCGAACCGGGGTTCTATCACCTGAGAGAATTGTCCCCCGACGATTTTGAGCAAAGCGAATATTACCGGACGTATTACCAAGCTACGAGAATCGCGGAGGATGTTTTATACTTGGTCCGGTTGGACGAAGGCACAAGCCTGTACATTGAGTTGGGCCGGGATCTTGATAAGCCGCCATACACCGAACAGGAGAAAAATCACTTACGCATGGTCGAACCCATTGTTCAAAATGTTGCCAGGCGCTATTGGGGGCATATGAATACTGAGAATACGGCATTCGATGCTTCCATGTCTGATTTGGATCAGCAGTTGGAAATGGCCTTTGATAATTTCGGCAAATCCATACTGACCAAGCGTGAAATCGAACTGACCCACTTGATGTTGAGGGGGCATTCCGTCAAATCCGCCGCTTATGAAATGCGCATTTCTCCGGACACCGTAAAAATGCATCGTAAAAATTTATATGCCAAGCTTAAGATTTCAGATCACCCCGACCTGTTTGCTTTGTTTATTTCAGTCCTGTCCTGCGTCGATCAAAGCCCGGATAAAGATCCTCTGGTCACCTACCTTGGTTCCCATTGATACCTACCCGAAGAGGGTATTGCCTCTTTTATAATTATCTGTATATTGATTAGAATGTGGCGGGGCCCAAGGATAAATCTGTAGTCTCTTGCTATTCCCATCTTCTTCTCCGGCTACGATGTGGTTATCATTCTCTATCGAAGCACGACATCGCGCCATAGCCTAAAACCAACGTTGTTGCATCTGTTTGCGGGCTTGCCGGTGATCCCTCTGAAGGTGGATTAAAAGAGAAACCTAAGAAAAAAAGGAGACATTCGTATGTCTGAAACAACGGTTTCTGCTACCCAGATGGCGTGCAGTGAAAATATCGACGAGAATATCGGCAAGGCGGAGCGCTTGATCCGGGAGGCAGCAGGCGAGGGGGCCCAGGTTATCCTGCTGCAGGAATTGTTTTTGACGCCGTATTTCTGCAAGGATGAAAAGAAAGAATATTTCGAACTGGCCCGGGAAGCTGAAAACAACCCGGTTTTAGACCGAATGTCAAAACTTGCCGGGGATCTCTCTGTGGTTCTGCCGGTCAGTTTTTATGAACGGGCCGGCAATGCTTTTTTTAATTCCATAATGATGATCGATGCCGATGGCACGCAAATGGGTGTCTATCGTAAAACCCATATCCCTCACGCACCCGCCTATCAGGAAAAATTTTATTTTTCTCCGGGTGACACCGGGTTCAAGGTATGGCCTCCGCCGTAGCGGTTGTATTGCTGGTTTTACTCGTATTTCCCTTTATGTTGTACCATAACTACAGCACTAAACTGGAAGAGAGATCCCCATGAGCTCAAAACGCAATTATTATATCCTGACCGGCATGAGTCTTGGATTCGCGTTTCTTTACGTTCCCATCGTATTGCTCATGGTATTCTCATTCAACGCAGCCAAAACCACCACGACATGGTCCGGTTTTTCCTTCAGATGGTACCGGGTACTTTTTGAAAATCACATGATTTTAGACGCCGCACTGGTATCACTGAAAATCGCCGTGATGACAGCTACGGTGGCTACGATTGTGGGAACACTGGCGGGAATCGCCCTGGCCCGTTTCGGCAAATTCAGGGGAAAGACCTTTTTTTCCGGGCTGATGATCGCCCCCATGGTAATGCCCGAGGTCATCACCGGATTGTCCCTGCTGCTTTTTTTTGTAGCCTTGGAAGGACTGATCGGCTGGCCCGACGGCCGCGGCATGACCACTATTACCCTGGGGCACATTACCTTCTGCATCACTTTTGTAGCGGTCATCATCCAGTCGCGTCTGCACGGTATGGACGAATCTTTGGAAGAGGCGGCCATGGATCTGGGCGGCCGGCCGGTGAGGGTCCTTTTCGATATTACCTTCCCCCTGTTGACCCCGGCCATGCTGTCCGGCTGGCTGCTGTCATTCACGCTCTCCCTGGACGACGTAATCCTGGCGTCATTCACCTCGGGACCCGGCTCAACCACACTGCCCCTGGTGGTTTTTTCCAAGGTAAAGCTCGGGGTCAGTCCGGATATCAACGCCCTGGCAACCATCATCATCGGCATCGTCGCCGTGGGGGTCTGCGTCATGGGCTGGCTGATGAATAGAAAAGAGAAGGCCTATCAACGCGATATTCAGATGGCCGTGGCGGCGAACGAATAAATTTTCATACCCCAACCCGGATAAACCGGAAAAGAAAAAGATCATTTATCACGAAAACACGAAAGTCCAAAAACACGAAAAAGACCATGAAAATTTTCGTGCTTTCCTTATTTCGTGTTTTCGTGATTGCTTTTATTTTTTGACCATTAAAAACACAAAAATTACAATTAAGGCACTATCGCGCACATCCAAGCATGAAACATCAATATAGTATAGAAATACCGAGGCGCTTAAATTTCAGTGTCCAACAGAAAATCTACAAAATTAATTCGTTCAACCCCTTCAACATCTTTGCCGAAGATTTCATCCATACTGATAACATATTTAGGATAATTATCTTTTATCGAGTGTAACACTGAAAACTCTCTTTCAATGGTTTCCGGGGAAGCCAGTAAGTATGCCACCTGTATGTATATTTTTTTGTTTTCTTTTTCAGCGATGAAATCGATTTCTTTGTTACCGGTTTTCCCGAGAAAAACGCGATACCCCCTGCGCTTCAATTCGAGGAAAACAAGATTTTCCAATATGCCGGAGATATCACCCTCCCGATATCCAAGCAGGGCATGTCGCAAGGCAACATCTCCCAAATAGTATTTTTCGTGTAGTTCAAGCAGGCGTTTTCCCTTGACATCGAACCGCGGGACTTTAAAAACTGAAAAGGTCGATACGAGATATGAGATATAGTTTTGTACCGTTTCAATACCAACACGAATTCTTTGAGATTTCAGATAATCCGACACTTTCTTGGCAGTAAAAATATTACCGATATTATTAAAAATATATTGCGTAATATTTTCTAAAAGGGACACATTGCGGACATTGTTTCTTTTAATAACATCCTTTAAAAGGATGGTATCGTAGATTGAACTGATGTACTGATAAACGACTTCCCGATTTAGGCCAAAATGATGAATCGCCGGAAATCCGCCAGCCCAAAGGTAAGTTAAAAATGCTTCTTTATGGTTTTGGTCTTTTTTTTCTCTGAAAAGAAGAAACTCCTCGAAACTCAAGCCATAAACCGGAATTTCGATATAGCGTCCAGATATCAATGTTGCGATTTCAGAAGAAAGTAAATGCGCGTTGGAACCGGTAATGTAAATATCAAATTCACCACTGGACAAGAGAGAGGCAATCGCTTTCTCCCAGTCATCAATTTCCTGAATTTCATCAACGAATAAATATTTTTCCCCTTGTACATCTGAAAATGTAGCTTTCACATAATCGTTTAAATCATTATAGTTTTGAATAAAATCATAATCTAATGATTCCTTATTAATGTACAAAACTCTTTTTTTATCTTTTTTCCGGTCAAGCAGCTCATTGATTATCAATTTCAAAAAGCAGCTTTTCCCTACCCTGCGCATACCTGTAATCACTTTCACAACCGGTTTACCAACAAACGGTTCGACTTTATCAATGTATAAGTTTCTTTTATGCACGATACTATTCCTCGTATAGACAAAAGGTTCAAGTACATCGAAAACTAACCGCAAGTAGGCTGAAAGTCAAGAAGATTCTTATATAAATTTTCATGAATTCGCGTTAAATGAACATACGAATAATTTGGTAATAGTAGATGTTTCATGATTGGTTGTGCGCGTCAGGGCATGAAAATTTATTATAATCCGGCAATTCTTTGGTGCTGCAGTTTATGGCCCCGCCACCATTGGCGATGATTGAGCAATCGATCGGTACAAGTTCCATATCAGGCAATGCTTTTTGGTAACACGCGATGGCCTGTTCGTCATACTTGGCCAGATTGCCCCCAAACTGGCACATCAAAATGCGTCCATTCAGCATGAGGCTGTTGGCATAAAGTCCATGCACCGTATGCTGCCCGTCCGGCAGCCAGCGGGTCAATCCGGTGGGACACGGCACCGGGAAAACTTCATACCCATACCCCTCGAACAGCCTGGTCAGTTTTGTATAATATTTATACCAGGGATGCGCGGTATCTTCCGGCAGACCGATCAGCATCTTATCGGGGCCGATCATTTTGAAATGATTGATGTGCCCCAGGGGATCATCGGGCTCTTCGTCAACGATAATCAGCCTTTCAGCGCCCAGCCAGTGTTCCAGTTTGGCATAAAGGTTGGTGATATGGGCGTTGTCCGTCAGCACACGCCGCGTGAAAATATAGGTGCCCTTGCCGTCTGTCAGGATATAGCCGCCGTCGATCATGATCTCCGTACGAAGGAGGGTGTATCCTTCAATCCATGCGAATTGATCGTCAATGTCGACTACGGCTTTGCAGATATCCCGGTATTCAGGATAAAAGGCGGCAAAAGAAAATTTATGGGCCATTGCTTCGCCCGTATATTTGTTCACCCCGTATACAGGTGAATAGTCCCTGGCCCAGATATCGCCAATGGGCCCGGGGATGGGGCGGACGGTATTCAGGTTTATACCGTAAGCTTTTAGCCAGGCCAGAACGGCTGCACCAAAATATCCTTCCGGTATTCTCAAATAAACAATGGCATGATTCAAGGCTTCAATTTTTGACCGGGAAAATTCCCACAGGGGCGGATAAAAGCTGGGGAAGTTCAGAATGGCGCCTGCCATGGGTTCCCATTCCGGGATCATTCTGAAGCCATTGGCCGGCATCTCATCGGGTGTTGCCTTACGAAATGCAACACAGCCCTCTTTCTTCAGATCATTAAAAGTCGGCAGGGTGCGATAGATATTTTCGATATCATCCGTGGTAACACGCTCAAAATCCACACAAATGTCATGCAGAAATTCCAAAGCCGTGGCTGCATTGTAAGGCGGTGCATAAGCCCATTTGAATGGAAAATATGAGAGGACAAACTTCTCTTTCTCTTCCAGGCTGTTGGCATATTCCAGCCATGCTTCTCTGTCCATGGACCAGAAGGGGTAATGGACAAAGTTTTTAAAATTGTCCGGATTCTGTTTGAATATCAGCTCTTTGGTCATCCTAAAACCCTCGGTCTCGTTAATTTTATACCCACCAGATGAAGCCCCATTCAGCCTCATCGCTTCCTTCAAAAACCCTTGTACAGATTAAAAAATCTATGCAGCAGAAATGCGGCTAGATTCTGAGTGCTCTCTGAAGGATCATAGTTCGGCGCAACTTATACGATATCCATTAGTTGCCAAGCTGCTCCAGGGTGCCATAATCCGATTTGAAAAATGTCGGGATGCCGGCATATGAATACTCTTTGCTTTTATCAATCATAAAACACCTCTATTTGGCGATTGTTTGCATTTACTGTGTTTGCAAGGCATACCATTTGCGCAAAATTTCTATGATCTTTCTGTTGTTTTCAGATCCATTTCCGTTCAACTCAATCCTATCCAGATCTACTTCATCACCCAGAAAAGCCGCACAAAGTGCAAGTTCCGTATGCAGACGGTTTTCCGCCTGCTCAAAAACAACGGATTTGGGACCGTCAATGACTGCAGCCGTCACCTCTTCTCCCCTTTTTGCCGGCAGGCAGTGCAGGAACAGGCAGCGAGAAGGCGCGCCCTTGAACAGTTCTGCATTGACCTGGTAGGGCATCAGAATCCTGAAGCGATCTTCTTCTTCATCTTCAAACCCGTACCAGGTAATTGCATCACAGGTCAGAAAATCAGCATTTTCAACAACCGCTTTGGGGTCTTCCGTGATGACGATTTCTGCACCACTTTTTAAAGCATTATCCATGATCATTTCGCGGTATTCATCATCGACCCTATACTCCTTGGGGGAAGCACAAAAGAAGTTGAAGCCCAGCTTGGAAGCCATCAGCATCAGGTCACGCCCGATCACCCCAAAACCCTTACTGGTGTCACCAACAAATGCAAGGTTGAGCCCCTCTAGCTTACCGCTTTTTTCAATCATGGTGAATACATCGCAAAGTGCCTGGGTTGGATGGTTGCAATCATCGGCCATGCCATTGATAACCGAAACCTTTGCATATTTTGACAGCCCGGCAATATCCGAATATTGCGGACTCCTGCAGACGATGCCGTCGCACATGCTGCCCATGACGATTGCGGTATCTTTCAAGGTTTCCTTTTTACCGAGATGAAGGTCACCCGGCCTGATATACAGGCCGCTGCCGCCCAGGGCGTTCATGGCAACTTCAAATGACATCCGTGTTCTCAGGGAAGAGCCCAGAAAAACCATAGATAGCGTTCTTCTGTCCAGGAGGTTCGGAAGCTCTCTGGCCTTATATGCGGCCTTCATCGGTACAATGAGATCAAGCAGGGTTTCCAGTTCTTCCTTTGAATAATCCTGTATATCAATATAATCTTTACGCATGGGTAAATACCTCCATTCCTGTTGAATTACTTATATTCGGCAGACTTTTTACGAAATCGTCAAAGATGGGTTTATCTCAATATTTTCAGAAGGCCTTTAGGATATTTTGTTACCCTATATATCCTTCTTCAGCATGAAACAAACCGGCGATAATTTGCCAGTTATCGCCTACTTTTAACATTGATAATTGGCTGGCAAATCGGGTGCCGGACATTAGACTTTCGATTTTTACAACAACGGTAGTGTCTGTTTTGTCTAATGACAGAAGTTTGGTATATGAGGGTTCACCTAACTCAGCGGAAGATTTCTCTGCCGTCAGCATTTCTATATATTGATCTCTGCCGTCAAATATTTGCTCTCCTTCATAATATCCGACAATATGAGCGTTTGGGTGGAAAGCCTGCTTCAATTTTTGGATGTCTAAGTGGTAATGACCATCCTGATATAATTCGACAGTGTTCAAAATTGATTTTAATTCATTGAGTGTTGATTTCATCAAAGTGATCTCCAATTATCTATAGATAAACGCCTTCCGGCGGTTCGGTTTCCCAGAATTCAGTATGAAAATTGGCCTTCAGGAAGTCCACTGTACGGGTCCACTCGTAACACGTCCCTTTAACCGTGGAGATGATGACGCCGGCGTTTTGCATTCTTACGATGCCAGCATCATGGCAGGGACCGGGCGAGGCTGTTGCGTCCGATAACACAACAACGCGAAATCCGTTTTGCAGTAGCCCCAGTGCGGACTGCATCACACAAACATCGGTTTCCAGCCCGACGATTACAGCGGTTTTACGATTGGTTTTTTTAACGGCAGATAAAATATCAGGATCTCCAGCCAAACCGTGGGACATTTTGTTATGTTCTTTGGTTCCATCAGGGAATAAACCGGCAATTTGCGGGATATTCGTACCCTCTTCAGGAATATCCTCCGCCGTGGCGACAATGGGAATATTCAACTTGACGGCCATTTGGACCACCCAACGGATTCGGTTGATAATCGGCCGCACCTGCTCCTTTGGCATTTTTTCAAAAAATGTCTGCTGAACATCAATCACAATTAACACTGAATCGTCAGCATCGGTTAACGCTTGATGCAGTAAATTTTTATCCTGCATAGAATTATTCTCCTTTGCACGCTGGGGCAGATTGCGAAATGCCAATCGGTTGCTGTTGAGTGATGCAGTGAAATATACCTCCGGGGATAACCACTTCCCGGCCATTGATACCAAACACCTTTCTTTCAGGCATGAGGGTTGCAAGCTTATCCAAAGCTTTATTGTCCCAAGGGTCATTAAATGTCGGAACAACCGCGCATCCATTGGCCATATAGAAGTTGATATAGGATTGATCCAGCCGCAGGCCTTCCGTTAAAGGAAGCGAGCCCTCAATCACATCTATCCCATTGGCTTCCTTTTCGGTAACATATGAAACTGCCGGGCTATGAATTTTGTGAACTTCGAGTTTTCTTCCGCAGGCATCCGTAGCATGCATCAACCGTTCATAAGCATCGGCAGAAATCTCATGCTGAGGGTCATTTTTGTCATCCGTCCAGTGTAAAACCACAACACCCGGACGTATGAATGCTGCCAGGATATCGACATGGCCATCAGTACAATCTTCGTAATTTCCTTTTTTCAGCCATATTATTTTTTCTACACTTACATATTCCCTGAGCATATTTTCGATTTGTACCTTGTTCAGATGAGGGTTTCGATTCGGGTTCAGCAGGCATTCTTCGGTAGTCAATAAAGTGCCCTGACCATCGACGTGGATCGAGCCGCCTTCAAGGATAAAGTTTTCCGGTTTGTACCGATCAATATTTTCTATTGCCAGAATTTTCTGTGGAACAAGATCATCAAGGTCCCAGGGGAAGTAAAGTCCACCATTCAGACCTCCCCAGGCATTAAAACCCCAGTCAACCCCCCGAACATCACCGTTATCATTAACAACAAATGTCGGGCCATGATCACGAACCCAGACATCGTTATAGGACATCTCCACTACCCTGATGTGTTCCGGAAGTTTTGATCGCGCTGTCGCAAACTGATTTTGTGATGCACCAACCGTTACCGGTTCAAATTGTGAAATTAAGGCAGCGAGTTCAACAAAAGTACGCTGAACCGGTTTGCCGCCGTTACGCCACAGATCAGAACGATAAGGCCATAACATCCAGGTTTGTCTGTGCGGTTCAAACTCTGCCGGCATTCGGTAGCCATCTGCTTTAGGCGTGCTGCGGACTAACCTGGACAATTATTGCTCCTTGGTTTGATATCCCGAGGATTCAAATCATGACACCTAACGCTGAAATTGCCAAATAGACCATTTATGGATGGGCACTACGCGGTTGCTGCTGGGTAATACAGTGTACACAGCCACCGCCTAAAAGGATCTCGCGTCCGGGAACGCCGACGACCTTGCGATCCGGAAAAACCTTGGTGATCAAGTCCATGGCCGGACGATCATATGGATCATCAAAAAGCGGAACCACCACACCGCCGTTGGCAATATAGAAATTGACATATGAACCTGCCAGGCGGTCACCCTCATTTCTTGGTTCGGCATCTTCATCGTAATCAATGCCCTGGCTCTCTTCCAAGGTCATAAACATGGGGCCGGGCTGGTGTAGTTTGTGGATTTTGAATTTTCTTCCCTTTGCATCGGTACTGTTTTCCAGAATCTCCAGGGCTTCTTTTGAAATTGCATGCTGGGGATCGGTTTCATCGTCTGTCCAGGTCAGCATCACTTCACCCGGCCTGGCAAAACAGACCAGATCATCCACATGGCCATCGGTTTCGTCAAGAATTATACCCCTTGGAAACCAGATGATTTTTTCAATGTTCAGGTACTGGATCAGGTATTCTTCAATCTCTTCTTTTGAAAGGTGCGGGTTTCTGTTGGCATTGAGCAGACACTGTTCTGTGGTCAGCAGTGTGCCTTCCCCATCCACATGAATCGAGCCGCCTTCCAGAATCAGGGGCGCCCGGTAGCGATCGATGTTTTCAATTTCCATCACCTTCCTGCGGATCTTTCTGTCCTGGTCCCAGGGAAAATAAAGGCCGCCCTTAAAACCACCATAGGCATTGAAGTCCCAGTCGACACCGCGTACATCACCCTTATCATTGACCACAAAAGTAGGGCCCATATCCCGCATCCAGGCATCGTTTTGAGAAATTTCAACCACCCGGACATGCTCCGGCAAAAGGGTGCGCGCATTGTCATATTGGCTGGCATTAACACCGACGGTTACCGGCTCGAACGCTGAAATCGCCCTGGCAACCGCAACAAATGCCAGTTGGGCCGGTTTCCCGCCATTACGCCATGTATCCATGCGTTCCGGCCACAGCATCCAGCACCCTTTATGGGGCTCGAACTCTCCGGGCATGCGAAAACCATCTTTCAATGGTGTACTGTTAAATGTCCTGGACATCTTTATCTACCTATAAATTACCATACCCCTTAGAAGCGGTTTTATGGGATTTTAGCATGCTTGAATTCAAGCTGCGACGTCTTTGAGTGTATCCCGCAGTCTGTTAAGGACCTCGTCGATTTCTTCTTTTGACACGACCAGCGGCGGTTCGAAGCGAATCGCCTTGGCGTTGATCAGGGTTCCGGCAACGAGAACTTTACGCCGGAACAGGCCGGCAGCCACTTTGTACCCGACTTCATCATTGATGAAGTGCTGGCCGATAAGAAGACCTTTGCCGGTAATCTTTTCATACACGCCCGGGAACTCTTCAGTAAGTTTGATAAGTTCACCCATGAAATAATCACCAAGTTCAGCTGCACGCTGGGGCAGGTTGTCTCTGAGCATTACCTGGATCGTAGCGATGGCGGCTGCACATGACATCGGATTGCCACCGGTTGTCGTGGTATGGATGAACGGATTGGGCTCTTCAAATGACTTCCAGATTTCGCCGCTGCCCATGAAACTGCCGATGGGCATGACACCGCCACCCAGGGATTTTGCGGTCATCATGATATCCGGTTCCACGTCCCAATGATCGACACCCCAGAGCGCACCGGTTCTGCCCAGACCTGTCTGGACTTCGTCACAGATCATCATGACACCATATTTTGTACAGATTTCACGAACTTTCGGCCAGTACTCTGCCGGAGGAACGATAGCGCCGGCTTCACCCTGGATAGGCTCGGCAATAAAACCGGCAACCTCGATACCAACAATGTCACAGATCTCAAGCTGCTTTTCCAGTGCATCTGCATCGCCAAAAGGAACGTAGAAGGTCTGTCCACCATAGGGCTGCAGTGGTGCACGGTAATCTTTTTTACCCATGACACTGAGGGAGCCGGCAGTTTTTCCATGAAATGCCTTGACCGTTGAAATGAAATTGTGTTTGCCGGTATGAAGTCTTGCAATTTTAAGCGCGCCTTCGACGGCTTCCGTACCACTGGCTACAAAGAATGCATGGTCAATGTTGCCGGGAGTGATTTCAGCCATCAGTTTTGCCAGAACACCCCGCAGGGGGTCCATCAGTTCCTGAGTGGGAATACCGGATTTACCGGCCTGAGCTCTGACCGCTTCAACAACTTCGGGGTGTGACCAACCCAGATCGAGTGCGCCATAGCCGCCGAGGAAGTCAAGGTATTCGTTGCCGAAGTTGTCATAAAACTTGGAACCTTCACCACGCCATTCAATAGCGGCGTAGTCGCCAGCTTCGGTCATGGATTTGCGATATTCAACCCAGCCGGCATTAAAATGGTTTACGAAGTTGTTCTTGGTTTCCTCTGAGATCCACCTGGCAGTGGTGCCGTCCAGGGTCGCTGAATCCTGTTTGATGATTTCCAGCCATTTTGCGGAATAGTCTAACGCTTTTTGAAAACTAGTCATAATACCTCCTATAAATATTGATTTTTATTTCAATTTATTATCAAAATCTACAATTAATCCTGAAATGATCCATCATTTATTATGCGTGTCCCTGCTTTACCCGTAAGTGCGTCCAGGGCTTTGTCCAGACTAGTGATGATGGCAGCCTTGCCGCCCCAGCGAACAAATCTCATGGCAGCCTCCATTTTGGGTCCCATGGAACCGTCGGCAAAGTGACCCGCCTTCCGGTATTTTTCCGCGTCACCTAAAGTAATCGTTTCCAGGGCTTTCTGATCAGGTTTTTTGAAATTGATGTAGGCGTTTTCAACATCCGTCAGAATTAACAAATAATCAGCATTGAGCACCTGCCCCAGTTTATAGGCAGAGAGATCTTTGTCGACAACCGCATCAATACCGGTGTAGCTGCCGTCACTGGTTTTGACGATGGGAATGCCGCCGCCACCGGAAACGATAACGAGGGCCTCGATTCCAAGCAGCTGTTGAATTGCATTTTTTTCGTAAATATCAACCGGCTCCGGAGACGGCACAACACGGCGCCAGCCTTTTTCCTGTCCGGGTTTGGCTTCTCTTACGATATAGCCCTTTTCGTTTTTAAGTGCCGTGGCCTCATGTTCGGTATAAAAAGGACCCACTGGTTTCGACGGATTCTTAAAGTCCGGGTCATTCCTGTCGACAACAACCTGGGTAATCAAGGTTGAAACCGGATAATCCAGACCTTCCTGTGAAAAATGATACGCAATGCGGTTCTGGAACGTCCATCCTACCTGCCCCTGGGTCATGGCCACACAAGCGGCCAGTGTCTGGGGTGGGACAATACTTTTCGCCTCTTCCTGCTGGATCAGCAAGGCACCGGCCTGGGGGCCGTTGCCGTGGGTCAGCACCTGAAGATAGCCGGCCTTGCAGATGCGGGCAATCTGTTTGGCCGTAATATCCACATTTTTAAACTGCTCTTCGGTTGTTCCTTTTTGGCCGGCCTGGATTATTGCATTGCCACCCAAGGCAATAACGACCAGTTCTTCATACATGAATATTTCCTTTTTCGGGTTCTGGTTTTCTAGGACATAATAAGCACCAGCACTGCTTTTTCGGTGTGCATCCTGTTTTCAGCCTGGTCGAAAATGACCGAGTGGCGGCTGTCCATGACTTCATCCGTAACCTCGACGCCGCGACCGGCAGGCAGGCAGTGTTCGAAAATGACATCCTTGTGGCACTTTTTAATGATGTCCATGGTTACCTGGTAAGGTGCAAACGCTTCCTTTCTTTCATCCACCTCGTTTTCCTGGCCGATCCAGTACCAGACATCCGTATAGATGCAGTGGGCGCCTTGCGTGGCCTCATCGATATCGGCGGTCTGTTTGAAAACCCCGCCGGACACCTGGTTGTTGGCTTCGAACAGGTCGCTCCATTCCGGAAGAATCTGGTATTTTTCAGGTGCACAGTGCGTGTAGTTTATGCCCAGCTTGGAGCAGATCATGGCCAGCGAATGGGCAGGCTGCGTGCGGTCGCCGAAAAAGATGACATTCTTGCCGCGAAGATCGGTGCCGAACCTCTCCATCATGGTGTAAATGTCGGCCAGTGCCTGGCAGGGATGGTTGACGTCCGTCATGGCGTTGACCACGGGAACGTCTGCATATTTGGCAAACTCCTTCAGCTCTTCAAAATTGTTCCAGCGGATCATGATGGCATCGTGGAAACGGCTCAAGACTTTGGCGGTGTCGTAGATGGATTCCTTGACACCCAGATGAATTTCACCGGGTTTCAGGTAGAGGGAAAAACCGCCCAGCTGCTGCATGCCGAGCTCGAAAGAGATACGCGTACGTGTCGAGCCTTGATCGAAAATCATCCCCAGGGATTGATGGGCCAGGTAAGGGGTAAACTGACCGCGCCGGGCTTCAAGTTTCAATTCCCTGGTGGTCTCCAGCATCGTCATAATCTCTTCACGGCTGAAATCCTGAATCTGAATAAAGTGCCTTCCCGTTAAACTGCTTTTCATCATGACCTCCTAATTTCCTGTAAAATAGGGTACCGTATCCATTATCGAGCCATATAAAATCTTTTATGGCCTATTGTCAAGTTATATATGCGATTAAAAATAACGATTTCAATAAATGGTTCGATATTCGTATAAAAGGGGCGCAAGGAATGCCTTGCTTTGATATGGCGCTTTGAAAAAATAAGGCATCCGCCTCTTGCGGTAATCGGCACGTTATTTTGACAAACGCTATAAAAGCGATGCGGAAGGATGGCCTTCGTAAAAAAAATCCGCCCCGACAGATTTGTCGGGGCGGATCTTCTTTTCATTCTTAAAAAATAAAAACACTCAAGTCTAAGAGGGGTTAAACCAGGCCCTGGTCCAGCATGGCATCCACCACCTTCACGAAGCCGGCGATGTTGGCGCCGTTGACGTAGTTGCCCGGCGTTCCGTACTGTTCGGCCGTCTCCATGCAGGTTTTGTGGATGCTGATCATGATCTGGTGCAATTTTTTATCGACTTCCTCCCTGCTCCAGCCCAGCCGCTGGCTGTTCTGGGTCATTTCCAGCCCTGACACCGAAACGCCGCCGGCGTTGGCTGCTTTCCCGGGGCCGTACAGCAGCTTGTTTTCGATGAAAATCTCGATGCCCTCCGGAACCGTGGGCATGTTGGCCCCTTCGGATACCACATAGACACCGTTGTTTACCAGGTTCTGGGCGTCCGTGGTGTTGATTTCGTTCTGAGTCGCGCTGGGGAAGGCACATTCCGCCTTGTGGTCCCACAGGGGGTTGTGGCCCTGGGAGGGGTCGACATCGGCATAGACTGCGCTGGGGTACTTTTCCGCATATTCCTTGACCCGCCCGCGACGGACATTTTTCAGCATCATCAGGTAGTCCAGCTTGTCGTGGTCGATGCCCTCTTCGTCATAGATATACCCACTGGAATCGGAGCAGGTAACGGCTTTGCCGCCCAGGTCCAGGATTTTTTCGATGGTGTACTGGGCAACGTTGCCAGATCCGGAAACCAGGCAGGTCTTGCTTTCCAGGGACTCGTTGCGAGTTTTGAGCATTTCAGAAGCAAAATAGACTGAGCCGTAACCGGTGGCCTCGGGCCTGATCAGGCTGCCGCCCCAGTTGAGGCCTTTGCCCGTGAGAACACCGGTGAATTCATTGCGCAGCCGTTTGTACATGCCGAAAAGAAACCCGATCTCCCGGGCCCCCACACCAATGTCACCGGCGGGCACGTCCGTGTTCGGGCCAATGTGGCGAAAGAGTTCGGACATAAAGCTCTGGCAGAAGCGCATGACTTCGTTGTCTGATTTGCCCTTGGGGTCGAAATCGGACCCGCCTTTGCCGCCGCCCATGGGCAGGGTGGTCAGGGCATTCTTGAACACCTGTTCAAAAGCCAGGAACTTCAGGATCCCCAGATTGACAGACGGGTGGAAACGCAGGCCGCCTTTGTAGGGGCCGATGGCGCTGTTCATTTCAATGCGAAAGCCGCGGTTGACCTGGACCTCGCCCTTGTCGTCCATCCAGGGTACCCGGAACATGATGACCCTTTCCGGTTCCACGATTCTTTCCATGACCTTGGCCTGACGGTATTCGGGGATGCGGTCGAGAACAGGTTCGATGGACTCCACCACCTCGGTTACGGCCTGATGAAATTCGGGCTGATCAGGATCTCTATTCTTTACGAGTTGAACGATGTCGGACATGATAAATTCCTCCAATTAGGTATAGGTGTTTAAGTTATACTGCTGAACATGATCTTTTTAAGTTTATTCCTGTCAGGGTTCAAGGGCCGGGTGAGAAATTAGGTTAAAGCTCGTAGCTGGTAACAAGCTATGAGCTAAAAGCTAACAGCTATAGCTTGCACTTGACCCCTATAATCCATGAATCCTCATATGTATATAACGCAATGCGATTTTCTGCCATCTACTTTAATCGTCATCTCCTTGTCAAGCTTAACATGGGCAACATGTCTGGAAACATGACGGGGCTGAATCGAAGTCAGCCAGTCCCAATCGAAAAAGTCACCGTTGGTATCGGAAACGTTGACGTAATTGATACCCATGGTGGTGATGTTGTGGAAAAAATGAGATCCCTGGGACGGTTCGGCCTTGATCAGCGGAGAGGTGGTTTCGGCGATGGAGCCCACGCCGCTGATATCGGCCCAGCTCACCGGAATTCCCAACCACCGGTCGGCAGAGCCCCAGCGCCCGGGTCCGACCAGCAGGTATTTGTTGTTTTCCTGCAGCAGGATGCGGTTCATCTCACCTATTTCCCGTGCGATCTCGACGGTTTTCGCGGGGTCGAAACCATCGGGTTTCACGTAAACCACGTCGGCGATATCTGTTTTCACAGCATTGCCCAGGGAGTTGTTGGAAACGCAGAAGGCCTTTTGAACTTCCTCCGGAGCGATGTCAACGGTTTCGAGTTCCGCCCGGGCGGTCATGGGCCGCAGCTGCAGAACGGAAAACTCCGGCGGGCCGCTGTCCCTCTGGTGCAGGTTTACCGAGAATTCCATCTCCACGGGGCAGCCCATGCCTTGCTCCCCAATGGCCAGGAACTCGGACAGGATATCAGCCAGGGGGAAGGCGTTGTATTTGAGTGTCTGGGCAAAGGTCAGCACCCGGTGCCCGGGTATGTGCACCGTATCGCGGATGCGGTGTTCGGCCGGGACATAGGTGGAGGATAGCATCTTCACAGGCGTTTCCGCCTCGGCATCGGAAATTTCCCGTTTCTCTAAGTTTTCACTGTCGTTGATACCAAGTAAGGGGCAGTCCTTGTTCAGTCGCAGGGAATAAAAGAAGCGCTGGGCGTTTTCCAGGATGTCCTCCACCGTCGATCGTTGGGGCAGGAGCTGGGGGTAACGGGGGGAAAACCGGAGGGTCTTTTCACCTTCGACCACCATTTTTCCGAGCCCCAGGGCAATGGTGGCAATGCCCTCTTCCGGCTTCATGTGCGAAAAGGGGTAGTAGTTGTGCGACTGGGCCACTCCCGAGATGGCCGGATAAAAATGGCCGCTGTAGTTTTCTCCCACCATTTTCTGGATGATAACGGCCATTTTTTCTTCTTCGGTCCGGTGACCCACCCGCCGGGAGAAGGATTTGGGCCCCTGGAAATACGTAGAGGCATAAACGAGTTTGATGGCGGTTAAAAGGTGCTCGAGCCGCATGCTGAAATCCGAGCAGTCGTTGGGCAGCATGTAGGTCCGGTAGAGACCGGCATAGGCCCTGAACTGGGCATCTTCCAGGAGGCTTGACGACCGGATGGCAATGGGAAAATCCACCTGGTGCATATAGGCGATCAGATTTTTTTTAATCCATCCGGGGATGGCGGCATTCAGAAATTCCCGTGCGATCTCTTCATCGGGCAGACCGCTGTTGGCCAGTCCCAGCAGGTTGTTTTTTTCGATAAATGAATCAAAGCCCTCGGTGGTGATGACCAGCGACTGGGGGACAACGATTCTGACATCCGGGTGCTTGGCATGCAGCTCAGAGTTGCGTTTAAGCAGATTGGACGCAAAGGCCAGTCCCCTGGCCTTGCCCCCTAGCGAGCCTGTGCCGATCTTGAAGAACTCCGTATCGAGATCAAAATCATGTGCATCGAAATTGACCACAATTCCCTTCTGCCGACGGCTGCGCCGTTCATGAATGGTTGAAGCCAGCCACTCACGCATTTCCTGGGTATCATTGGCAAAGTCGTCGAAAGTGGCAGGGCGCAGTTTGGAAGCCAATACAATTTCCGTACGGGCGAAAAGCCAGCGTGAGAAGTCATTTCTGCCGGCATGCAGCATGAATGATTCATCGGGGATGGTGTTGATCTTTTTTTCAAGAGACCGCAGGTTGGAGGCTCTGTCGATCTCATGCCCGTCGGGCATTCGAAAAATGAAATCACCGAAGCCGAGGTGGTCCAGGAAAAAGTCGTGGACACCGGCGTGCAGGCCCTGGGAATTTTTATCCACGAAAAAGGCGGGGATGGATGCGGCCTTTTTGGCGTTGGACGGTTCGGAACTGGTGAGCAGCAGGGGGATGTCCCAACGGTCCTGCTTTATTTTCGAAAGAAGTTTTACGCCGGCGTCGGCGCAAAGGCTGCCCTCCTTTGGGAAGCGGACGTCGGAGATGACGCCGATGACATATGGTTTGAATTTTTCGTATATCCCCAGGGCTTCTTCATAGTTTTCGGCAATCAGGATCTTGGGGCGGGCGCGCATGGCCAGAAGGCGGTGTTCCTCGTTCAGGCCCTCTTCCATGACCGCCTGGGTCTGGCTGACAAGCTCCTTGTACAGAATGGGCAAAAGGGAAGATATGTAGACCGGCGAATCTTCGACAAAAAGGATGACCCGGATGCCGGCCGAGCTGGTGTCGTAACCGACATTCAATTTGTCCTCGGCACTCTTGATCAGCGCCACGAGAATATCGGTGTTGCCCGACCAGACAAAGGCCCTGTCGATGCCTTCCGGCTTGGTGTTACCGGAATAGAACTCCACCGAGGTGATGGCACTGTGGGCAAAAAACACCACGGGCAGGCTGGGGTCCCTTTTTTTGACCTCTTTTCCCAGGGCAAAGCAGTCCATGTCTGCCACCCGGGGCATGGTTATCACCATGTCGAACTGCTTTTCATCCAGGGCCTTCAAGGCGTCGTCGGCCGAGGAGACCCAGGTGAGGCGGGGCGGATTGCTCAGGTTCAGGCCGCGGTATTCGTGGATGATTCTTTCGGAGAGCCTGACATCCTCTTCCATGATCCAGGCATCGTAAGGGGTGGACACCAGGAGAACGTCCCGGACCTTTTTGGCCATGAGTTCGTGGAAGAGTTTGAAACGCGCATCAAAATCGTTTCCTAATGTGTTGATGTCCAGCGCCACGATGCCTGATCTCCCCAGAAAAGGGTTCGAGGATTCAAGGGGCCGAGTTAAAAAATAGCTCATAGCTCATTGCTGATAACATGCTATGAGCTGCCCCTCGAACCCTTGGACCCATACTTATAAAAGGTAGCCACCAAGACACAAAGATCACAAAAAATAGTTTTTCCTTCGTGTCTTTGCGTCTTTGTGGCGATTCGATTTAAAACTCAGTCGATCTCGATACTGGTACATTTGTCTGATCAGCTTCCTGATCGCCGACCTCGAGGGCATTGTCGAGAATGGCGATGGCCTCATCCACTTCGGCTTCGGTTATGATCAACGGCGGCGCAATGGTCAGGGTGTCATACCAGGCCACCACGTAGAGGCCATTCTGCATGGCATTGCCGGAGACTTTGGCTGTGGTGAGCGGTTTGCCGGAGAGCTTATCCTGTTTGGTATCGAACGGTTCCCGGGTTTCCCTGTTTTTAACGATTTCAAGGGCGTAAAAGTGACCCAGTCCGCGAACATCGCCCACGCAGGGGTGCTTTTCGCCCAGCTCGAACAGCCTTTCCTTCAAATACCCGGCAACCTTTTGCGGCAACCCGGAATCCATCAGCTTGGTATACTCTTCCACGGCCGGTTTGACTGCGGAAAGGGAAAGGGCATGATAGGCATAGGTGTGGCCGTGGCAGAAGAATTCATCCTCGAAGAAATCAGCCACAGCATTGGAGGTGGCCGTAATTCCCAAAGGCGTATAGGCGGATGTGCATCCCTTGGCAGTGGTCATGATGTCCGGTACCACATCCCAGTTCTGCATGGCAAACGCCGGTCCGGTCCGGTACCATCCGGTCATGACTTCGTCGGCTATGAGCAGCACGTTGTTGTCGTCGCATATTTTACGCAGCATGGGGAAATATTCCGGGGGCGGCACCAGCCGGCCGTTGGTGCCCACCACAGGCTCGACGATCACGGCCGCCACATTGCCTTCTTCCTTGATCATGTAGTCCAGGTAGCGGGCGCACTGGACCTTGCAGTCCGGATAGGTCTGGCCAAAGGGGCAGCGGTAGCAGTAGCAGTCGGGCGCGAAGCAGACGCCGTCCACCGTATAGCGTACCCGTTCCACCGGCCATCTGCGTGGATCGCCAGTCATGGCCATACCGGCCGGGGTGGCCCCGTGGTAGGAATGGTAGCGCGAGATCACCTTAAAGGCCGGGGCTTTGGACTGGCGCGTTATTACCAGAGCGCCGTCGTTGGCTTCGGTGCCGCTGGTGGAGAAAAAGAATTTGTCCAGTCCCTTGGGCATGACCGACCTGAGCGCTTCCACGGCTTCCACGGCAACTTCGGTGGTAAATCCGGGTGCGATGTAGGGCAGTTTTTCAGCCTGTTTCTGAATGGCTGTGATGATGGCCTTGTTTTTGTGGCCCAGGTTCGAGCACATCAGCTGCGAGGAAAAGTCGATAAAGCGCTTACCGCTTTTATCGCTGAAGTAAACGCCTTCAGCATCGTCCACGAGCAGCGGCGCCTGCCAGTTTTTCTGCCAGTTCCAGGTTCCGAAACTGTGGGCCGCCATCTCTTTGATCCTGCTTTCCATATCACTCATGGGATGAATCCTCCTTTTATTATAAGGTGTCCAGCTTTTTCAGATGGGCCGTGTGTTTTTTGCCGATGGTTTTCAACTCCCGCGACACTTCAGCCAGGGCCTTCATTTTAACAGCAGCATCGGTGTAATAGCGAAGTGCCCTGTTTTCCAGGCAGCGGGCTGATTCCAGGATGTCTGAGATATCTTTAGCCTCGGCTGGATCCACTTCCTCACAGTAGGGCGCCCGGGTAAAATCGTTGATTTTTTCAAGAATCATTTCGGTGACGTTTTCGCGGCGCACGCGTTGCACATTCTTAATGTTTTTGCGGGCATCCTTCAAGAACTGCTCGAAAAGATCCTTGTGCTCCGCAAAGGCAGGATTGTCAGATGCGGCCGCGTAAAAGGCCTCATCCTGCTTTTCCAATTCCTCGGCAAAGCTCATGATACTTCCAAAATTGATCAAAGGCATAACCACCTCCTTATCATTAGAAACCGTTCATTTTATTTGATGAGCTAAGGGTGGACACACGATCAATCACCCTTAAGAATGACGACCGTGTGCCCATCTGTTTCTAATGCTCTCATCAAATTTCATGCAAGATGCTAAAACCAGCGTTCGATGACTACCTTGGTATCGGTGTAGAAATTGAAAATTTCCTGGCCGTGTCCCTTGGTGTCGCCGAACATGGAGTTGCCCGCACCGCCAAAGGGGAAGAAACTCATGGGCGCGGCAATACCGATGTTGATGCCAACCATGCTCGGTTTGACACGGTACTTGAATTCACGTGCTGCCGGTCCGCTGGAGGTGTAAAGACAGGCGGCATTGGCATAATTACGGGTGTTGACCAGTTCGATCACATCGTCCAGGTTTTCAGCGCGAACCATGCTTACAACAGGCCCGAAAATCTCCTCACTGGCAATGGTCATGTCGGGTGTAACGTTGTCGAATATGGTGGGACCGACGAAGAAGCCATTGGGGTAGCCTTCGACTTCATAGTTCCGGCCGTCGAGGACCAGGTCGGCGCCTTCTGCGATGCCTTTTTCAATGTAGCCAAGCACTCTTTCCTTGTGGGCGGCACTGATTACGGGCCCCATGAAGGTCTGTTCATCCAGGCCGTTGCCAACCTTGATATCTTTTGCAGCCGCGATGAATTTTTCCTTGAGTTCTTCGGCAATATCCCCCACCGGCACGAGGACTGAACCGGAAAGGCAGCGCTGACCGGCGCAGCCGAAAAAGGAGGTGGTCAGAGACGGCATGCCTTCGTCCAGGTCGGCATCCGGCATGATGGCCACGATGTTTTTGGCACCGCCAAGGGCCTGCACGCGTTTACCGGTTTCGCCGCAGCGCTGGTAGATGTACTGGGCCGTTGGGGTGGCACCGACAAAGGAAATGCCTTCGATGTCCGGGTGGTCCAGCAGGCCGTTGACCACGTCGCGGGAGCCGTGGACCATGTTGACGACGCCTTCCGGAAAACCCACTTCCTCCACGATTTCAAAGATCTTGGTCTGGGTCATGGGCACCTGCTCGGAAGGCTTGACGATGAAGGTGTTGCCGGTGACCAGCGCGTAGGGCAGGAACCACCAGGCGACCATGCCCGGGAAGTTGTAGGGCACGATGGCGGCAAAAACACCCATGGGCTGACGGTGGCCGTAGCAGTCGATGCCCTTGGCAATGTCTTCCAGGGTGTACCCGCACATCAGGGTGGTGACGCCGGTGGCGTGTTCCACGTTTTCGATCATGCGGCGAACTTCGCCCCGGGATTCGTCAATGGCCTTGCCCTGCTCGGTGGTGAGCACTTGTGCAATCTCTTCGAAATTTTCCTCGAAGGCATCCTTGAGACGAAACAGATAACGGGCCCTGGAAAGGGGCGGGGTGGCGCGCCATTCCGGGAAGGCATCTTTGGCTGCCTTGACGGCTGCATCCACGTCTTCTTTGGTGCCATAGGGAACCTGGGCGATTTTTTCCCCTTTGGCCGGGTTCCACACGTCGCCGAAGGTAGTGGTGTTCGAATCCACCCATTCATCATTAATGTAGTTTTTTATCATGGGTACTGTCATGTCGTTCCTCCTGTTTTAAATTTTCCTTCTTACGGTAAGTTATGGTTTGTTGATTTCCTTTATATTTATACTGTTTTTAAATTTGGAACGCTCAAAGCACGCTAAGCTTGCTTGAGGCGTACCTGCCACAAATCAATATCCTCTTTCAGTTTGGCCAGATGCTCCTCGACTTCGTGGACGTGCCGGTACATCTCGGCAGAAGCTTTTTCCGGGTCTTTATCGCAAATGGCTTCATAAATCCTGTCGTGGGCGTCCAGTACAGATTTTGAAAAGGCCAGGTCCGGTTTGAGGACTTTTTTGAAGTCTTCCAGCAGATCTTCCACAAAGTCGAGAATGAGCACCAGAATGGGGTTGCTGGTGGTCTGGGCAATGACCCTGTGAAAGTTGATTTCGTTGATACTCATCTCCTGCATGAATTTTTTGTCGAGGTTTTCCCTGGCCAGTTTGTTGAGTTCATTGAGGGTGCGCAGGTCCTCTGCGGACATGGCTTCGGCGGCCCGGGCAGCGGCATGCGGTTCGATCAGTTTACGCAATTCGGACAGATTTTCGATGGAAAGGTCCTTGAAGTAGAGAAAGTTGGCCAGGCTCTGTTTGGTGACCTCGATATCGACTTCGACAATGTGGGCACCCCCGCCAATGCCTTTGCGTACATCGATCAGCCCCATGTGCTCCAGGGCCCTCAAGGACTCCCTGAGGGTCTGTTTGCTTACGCCGAACTGTTCCGTAAGTTCTTTTTCAGGCGGCAGGATGTCGCCGGGCTTCAGTTTGCCTTCCAGAATGGCTGTCCTGATCTGGTCGATGATTTTCTGTGTGATCGTGCTGGTACGTGCTATTTTAAACATGCTGATTCAAACCCGGATTAACCTGAACCACAAAAGCACAAAGAACACAAAGTTTTTATTTATATGGTTCTCTATGTCGTAGTGGTGGATAAAATTTCAGTTAAGACAAAGATGTCGTTTTTTTTGACCATTTTTTCCGCTCAATAAGCTATCGTTGCACGCTTGTCAATACGAACATAAAAATATTTTTAATTAACAAATATCATAAATATTCTAATTATTATGATATTTAAAAACAAGCCATTGTAATAATTGGTAATATTGATATGTAAGAATGGTTGCGGCTATCAGATTCTATTTAGTTAGGCAAGGATGGATTGTTTTTAAGCAGGTTGTTCTGGATGGCCTGGATCCACTGGGGAGGATAGGGGACTTTGAAGGCCGCGCTGTCCCGGTCATCGTTTTCGTTGATGAAGTCGATTTTCACCACAGACTGGTGCAAGTTGTAGCCTTTGATGCTGTTGTCCGGGTAAACCTGGGCAATGTTGCGGCCCACGATGCTCAGTTCCAGCCGGGCGGTTCGGCTGCGGTAAAAAATCCGGTCCGGCAAAAGCAATAGGAACCCGCTGCTTTTTCTCGGCTTGCCCGGTTCGCTGGCCCTGCCAAAATAATTCACGCCGAAACTCATGGCCAAAATCTTCTGATCGCCAAAACGGTTTTCTATCCATTTACGGTCGCGCCAGCGGATAAAGGCAATGTAACCGATGATGCCGAAAAAGATGAGGGCAATGTATATCCACTGCTGGTTGGCGTAGAGGTTGTGCATAATTAGCGCTTATCATCTCCCCATGGCGTACATCGAAGATTTATTGGACACGGATTACACGAATTCATACATTTGGTTGTAATTAGGGCTTCACCCGATATTAGCGCTGACGCGCGTTATTACGCTTCGCTGATATTTATTGTCGCTTTCAGCGTGAAGCCGATAGCAACAATGAATTACGCCCGAAGGGCAAGTTACAACAAATTACAACGTAGTTACGATTCTGCATTCCGAATTCCTCATTCCGCATTCACTTAAACTGTGCCAGATAGACCACCAGCTTTTTGTGCGCCAGGTTGTGTTTATATCCGCTGGAGCTGCCCATGGCCGCCAGAATGGAATCGGCAATCTCTTCGTCCGTCCGGCCTTCATTCCGAAGCTGGCGGACCCTATCCCCGTTCATCTCCACCAGGTTGCGGAATCCCTCGCTATCGCGATTGAAAAAAACCACGAACCCGAGCACAAAGACAATCAAAGACGATGCCATGGCAACATAGACGTCATAAGCCGGGTTCGGGAAAATCGGCCTGAGCAGGCTGTCGGTATTGCCGGCATTCAGAATTGAATACATGGCCACCAGGCCGACGGCGATGAGTAGGGTGTAGACAATTTTCATGATCAATTTAGTTCGAAAGCAATTCTTGCTTACTCGTTACAATATATATCGGCAATGATCAACAACGGGTTGCACGTTGCGTGTTACGGGTCGCTATCAGCAACTCGTAACACGTAACCCGCAACTTGCAATAAGAAAAAAAGAGGGCAAGAATTTTAATCCTGCCCTCTTGGTTAAAACTGCTTGTGTTAGACGTTATACAGGCCGCATTTCGCCTTCTTCCATGGCGGCCCACTTGGCTTCCGCTTCTTCCCAAGCTTCGTCCGAAGCTTCGTTCTCCCAGACTTCCAGGCCCCTTTCAGCGCGGGTGGCGCCGGGGAGCAGGTTGTCCAGGATGATGCCGAGGATGGCGGTGACCGCCATGCCGGTGCTCAGGATGGCCTGAAAAATATTGCCCACAACGTTGATGAAGCTTCCCGGGGTTCCCCAGGCCAGCGCACCACTCACGATCGCGCCGGTGGCAACATCGTAGTGCGGGGTGAACCAGAAGGGAACGCTGAGGCCGGCAAAGAAGCTAATGCCGATGATAAACAGGTTCCGGGAGTTGTTCAGGTTGACGATCTGCAGGTTGGAAAGACCCACGGATGCGATCATGCCGAACAGGCCCACGAACATGGCCCCGACCACCGGCATGGGCAGGGTGGCCAGAACTGCGCCGAATTTGCCGATGATGGGGATGATCAGCATCACCGCCGCCCCGCAGCGCACCACACGCCGGCTGGCGACCTTGGTCAGACCGATGGAGCCGATGTTCTCCGAGTAGGTGGTGGTGCCGTTACCGGTCTGCATGATGCCGGCGATCAGGCAGCCCAGCCCTTCCGCACCCAGGCCGCGGGAGATCATTTTGCCCGTGGGAACGGGTGCTTCGGAAATACGCGCGCAGGCATAGTAGTCACCGATGGATTCGATCATGGAAGCCAAGTACCCGGCCAGCATGCCGAAGACACCGGCCCACAGCACGGAACTGCCGAAATCCGGGAAACCCCACTTGAACGGCATCATCGGTTTGAAGCTGATCCAGGAGGCGCTGCCAATCAGGCCGAGATTGCCGGACAGGTTGGCTGGATTGCCTTCGGGAATCATGCCCGTGAGGGTACCCAGCAGGGCGCAGAGCCACCCCGTGGCGATGGCCAGAAGGACCGGAAACAGCATGAAGACCTTTGATTTGTGGGAGAATACCTGGGAATAGAGAACCAGGGCGATCAGGGTGATCAGCGATATAATCCAGTTGGTGGCCATCCAGGGGGCGCCGATGCCGTATAGCGCCAGGCCGATCATGGCAATGGTGGGGCCGATGACGATGGGGCTGATGATTTTTCTCACATGCCCCATGATGCCGGTGTAGCCCAGCACGATTTCCACCACGGAGGCGACCATGATAGCGCCGGCAACCATCTGAATTTTCAGCTGCCACAGGTCAACTCCTGCACTGGTTGCCATTTCAGCCGTGCACAGACCGAGGATGGCAAATGTGGGCCCGAGGAAAGAGAATGTTCCGCCCTGGATAACCGGCAGTTTATTCCCCAGCGGGGACTGCTGGATGAGGGTACACAGTCCGGAGGTGAAAAAGATGGTTGAGATCATTAAGGCCAGCTGATCGAGGGGTAAACCCATGGCGCCGCCGACGATGAAGGGGATGAGCACGGTGGCCCCGAACATGGTCAGGTACTGCTGGATACCCAGCAGCACGGCCAGGCCCCATTTGGGTTTGCTCCCGAGAGGGTAAACGATCCAGTGTTGGTGTTCCTTCTGTTCTTCACTCATAAGCTTTCTTTCCTCCTTCCGTATTTATCCCGCAAGCGGGGTTATTAGATGCAGGTATTATGGTAGATGCTGACAGATTTCGGTGTACATCGCAGGCCGCCGGTCACGGAAAAACTGCCACCCGTCCCTGACTTCCCGGATTACGTCAAGATCGAGGTCCGCAATCACCACCTCGTCTTTATCTTCGCTGCCTTTTACCATGATTTCGCCGCGCGGGTCCACAAAGTAGCTGGATCCGTAAAAACGGCCGAATTCCCAGGGCTTTTCCAGTCCGACCCGGTTGTTGGCGCCGATAAAAACGCCATTGGCCACGGCCTGGGCCGGCTGTTCGAGTTCCCACAGGTATTGGGATTTCCCGGCGGTGGTTGCCGACGGGTTGAAAAGAATTTCAGCACCGTTGAGGGCCAGCACCCGGGCGCACTCGGGAAAATGCCGGTCATAACAGATGAAAATGCCGATTTTGGCATAGGCGGTCTCAAATACCGGAAAACCGAGGTTGCCCGGCTTGAAATAGAATTTTTCCCAGAAACCCGGCCAGGTGTGGGGAATTTGAATCTTTCTGAACTTGCCCAGGTATTTGCCGTCGGCGTCCACCACCGCGGCCGTGTTGTAGTAAACACCGTCGATGGCCTCTTCATACACCGGTATGACCATCACCATGCTGTATTTCTTGGCATACTCGGCCAGCATGTCCGTGGTGGGACCGGGTACGCTTTCGGCTGTGGCATACCACTTGGTGTCCTGCTCGCAGCAGAAATAGGGTCCGTAGAATATCTCCTGGAGGCAAAGGATGTTGACGCCCTTTTGGCCGGCTTCTTCGATGAGCGGGATGTGCTTTTCGATCATGGCCGCCTTGATTTCGGCAGGGGTTCCATCGTGTTTGGGGTTGGACGCCTGAATATGGGCGCATTTGACAATTCTCGACATGACGATCTCCCTTCACGTTCTTTATTATGGTGTTTGATCTGCAGCTGCGGCGGGTGATCCGGATGCTGACCCGGACCCAATGTTTCCGAAGGGCGTGTTTCTATCAGGCAATGGCGCCATTCGGTCGGTAGCTACAATTCGTCCACTTTGTAACCTAGGAAACAAAGGAACGTCAAGGTTTTTTAGACGGAACCGAACAAGAAAAAGCCTGTACATTCGTTAATGTACAAGTTCGTCAGGACGTATGTCCGCATACCGGGATTAAGGGAAGTTTTTATTGTCAATGCGAAGAGATTGATTTATAATTTCCCTTTTTTTGTTCAAGTAATACATTTTCATGTGCTGTCGGGCACAACGAAGTATCGGAGATGAGCATTTAGTCATATGCATTAGAAACATTTATCAGCACGGATGACTATATTTTCACATGCACTGGAGCAGGTATTCTGCCCTTAAAAAGTGACCGGATGTTTCTAATGAGAGCAAGGAGGAAACCTGTGAGCTACACCGACAATTTCAGCAAAATGCAAGAGGGGTTCGATATGGGGCAGGCCATTGCCGAGGCAGACCGTTGCCTGCTCTGCCATGACGCGCCCTGTTCCAAAGGGTGCCCTGCGGAAACCGACCCGGCATCCTTTATCAGAAAGCTTCGGTTTCGCAACATAAGCGGCGCTGTGCGCACCATCAAAACCAACAACATTCTCGGGGGGGCCTGCGGTGTGCTCTGCCCCACGGCCGAATTGTGTGAAAAAGAGTGCAGTGCAACCGGCATCGGTCAGCCCATTGCCATTGGCAAGATCCAGAGATTCCTGGTGGAGCATGCCCATGCAACGGGTTTTGAAGTGGTCGAGAAAAAAGGTCAACGCTCTGAGAAAGTGGCGGTGGTGGGATCGGGCCCGGCAGGCTTGAGCTGTGCCGCCGAGCTGGCCAAGGAGGGGTTTCCGGTTACGGTTTTCGAGACCCGTGGGGAACCGGGAGGCGTATTGCGCTACGGCGTTGTCTCCTATCGTTTTGACACGGATTTTTTGGCGTCGGAGATGGCCGACATTCAAAAACTGGGGGTTGAGTTTAAATGCGGCAGTCCCATTGACGGTCAGAACGGTGTCGAAGATCTTCTTAAAAACGGTTATCAGGCCGTATTTCTGGCACCCGGGCTGTGGGATGCGGTGCGCCTTAAGGAAAAAACGGACATCGCAGGCCTTTACGGTTCAGTGGCCTTTCTGGAAGGGCTGCGCGACGGTCATATGGATGCATTGGCCGGGAAGATTGAAAACAAGACCGTGGCCGTCATCGGCGGCGGATCGGTGGCCATGGACTGCGTGGGGGCATCCATCCGGCTGGGAGCCAAGGATGTCTACCTTGTTTACAGACGGTCCTACACCCAGATGCCGGCCGAGGAAGACGAGAAAATCGAAGCGCTCGATGAAGGCATTCACTTTCTCCTGCTGAACCAGCCCGTTGATTATGTCGTTGGCGACGACGGCTGCGTACAAGGGCTCAAGCTGGTGCGCACGGCCCTGGGCGATACGGATGCATCCGGCCGGCGGTCACCAATCAACATCGAAGGGTCGGAATGGGTCCTGCCCGCGGACCTGGTCATCGAGGCCATTGGCAACAAGGCCGACGACCGGTCGCCCACATGGTATCCACAGGTCAAGCTGGACGGGAAAAAGCTGATCCAGGTGGATCCCGACACCGGCAAAACATCCATGGAGGGCGTTTTTGCCGGGGGGGACATCGTAAGGGGGCCGGCACTGGTGGTGAACGCCGTGCAGGACGGCAAGGTGGCTGCCCGGGCGATCAAAGACTACTTGAACCAGGATTAGAAAGACTTACATCCATCACGAAAGCACGAAATTAATAAAACACGAAAAAAATACGGTTTTTTTTAAAATTTTCGAACTTTCGTGTTTTCGTGATAAATTATTGATGCGTGTTCCAGACATTCGGTGTTTGAATGTTTTATAAATAAGATCAGGAGGAATCAGCATGTCCAGTCAATCCATAGATCTGTCCATTGAATTCTGCGGGAAAACCTTCAAGAATCCTTTCCTGCTCTCTTCTTCACCGGTCTCCAACAGCGCCGAGATGGTGGCGCGTTCATTCGATGCCGGCTGGTCCGGCGTGGTGTTCAAGACATTGAATTCCGATCGGTTGGCGATTACCCACCCGTCGCCAAGGATGAACGCTTTTCATTACGGCGCCAAACGGGTGGTGGGGGTGCAGAATGTGGAGCAGATCTCCGACCGTCCTTTGAAGGACAACCTGGCGGATTTCCTGTACCTGAAAAAACAATACCCCGAGCATGTCCTTATCTCCAGCATTATGGGGTTTTCCAACGACGAGTGGGCCTATCTGGCCAAGGTGTCGGAAGACAACGGGGCAGACATGCTGGAACTCAACTTTTCTTGCCCCCACATGTGCATCGAGGGCACGGGCCACCACGTGGGCAAAGCCTTTGACCTGATAGAGCGGTTCACCACCACGGTCAAGAACACCGTGTCCATACCGGTCATCGCCAAAATGACCCCCAACATCACGGATATGACCGAGCCGGCCATATATGCCAAAAACGGGGGGGCGGACGCTATTTCCGCCATTAATACGGTCAGCGGCATTTCCGAAGTCGGCCTCGAGGACTTGGTGCCCAAACCCAATATCTTCGGTATCGGCGCCGTGAGCGGGACATCCGGCCCGGCCATCAAGCCCATCGGGCTGCACTTCATTGCCGACATGGCCCAGTGCGAGGAACTGGCCCTTCCGCTTTCCGGTATCGGCGGCATCGAAACCTGGATCGATGCCCTGGAGTATATGCTGCTGGGGGCATCCACCATCCAGGTGACCACCGGCATCATGCATTACGGATACAGGATCGTGGAAGACATGATCGAAGGCCTGTCGGACTTCATGGCCCAGCGGGGCGTGAGCCGGGTTTCCGATCTGGTGGGCAAAGCGCTGCCCAATTTGAAAACCACGGATCATTTCGACCTGGGCCGCCAGGGCATTACCCAGTACGATCTCGACAAATGTGTGGGCTGCGGGCAGTGCTACATCGTCTGTGCCGATGCTGCGGGCCAGGCCCTGGAGTGGGATGAGGAAAAGCGCAGACCGTCCCTGGTCGAAGACAAGTGCCTTAGCTGCATGCTTTGCAGTTTCGTGTGCCCTGTGCCGGATCTGATCACTTTCAAGGAAATGCCCGCAACGTGGAACCGTGCGGAAACCCAGGTGATGGACAATAGCCTGGAGAAAGAGATAACGCTAGAACCGTTTACCAAGGAGGGATCCAATGAGTGTACTTGTTAAGGGAGGTACCATCGTAACCTCGACCGGGCGTTATGTTGCCGACGTTTATGCCGAAGGAGACAAGATCAAATCCATCGGTGTGGATCTCGACCATCCGGCGGACGAAGTGGTGGACGCGTCGGGGAAATACGTGCTGCCGGGCGCCATCGATCCGCACACCCATATCTCAATGCCGTTCATGGGCACCAGCGCCCAGGATGACTATAAGACCGGAACCATTGCCGCTGCCTGCGGCGGCGTGACCACCGTGGTGGATTTCGATCTGCAGCAGAAGGGTGAATCCCTTCTGGAAGCCATTGAACGCAAGCAGTCTTGGGCCGAAGGCAAGGTGGCCGTGGACTACTCCCTGCACCCGGCGGTCATGGACCCGCGGCCGGAGGTGATCGACGAGGTGAAACAGGCAGTGCTGGATTACGGGACCCCCAGCTTCAAAATATTTATGGTTTACGATTTCAGGGTGGATGACGCCACCATGATCAAGCTGCTGGAGGAAACCAAAAAATACGGCGGCCTGGTGCAGGTGCACGCCGAGAATGTCTACATCATCCAGCACCTGAACGAAGTTCTCGAAAAAGAGGGCAAGCTCGAACCCTATTACCATGCGGTCAGCCGGCCCAATATTGCCGAGGAAGAGGCGATTGCCCGCGCTGCCAAAATGGTGGAACTCACCGGATCCCGCATCTATATCGTCCACCTTTCATCCAAGGAGGGGCTTGTCAAGGTGCAGGAAGCCCGTGACCGCGGCATCGACATATTTGCGGAAACCTGTCCGCAGTATATGCTGCTGGACGAAGAACGCTACAAGGAGCCAGACTTCGGCGGAGCCAAGTATGTGATGTCGCCTCCCTTGAGGACCAAAGAGAGCAACGAGGCCCTGTGGGGCGGCCTGAACAGCGGGGACCTGCAGGTGGTGGCCACGGACCACTGCCCGTTTGATTTCAACGGTAAAAAGGACATGTTCGGCAAGGACGACTACAAGAAGATTCCCAACGGCGCCCCGGGCATCGAAACCCTCTTAATGCTCATGCACACCGAAGGGGTGGTCAAGGGCCGCATCAGCCTCGAGCGCATGGTGGATGTCCTTTCCACCGGAACGGCGCGCATGTTCGGGCTCAAGGACAAGGGTGAGGTTGCCGTGGGCAAGGATGCCGACATGGTGATCTTCGACCCGGATCAGAAATTCACCATCACCCAGCCCAAGCTGCACCAAAACGTAGACTACACCCCGTACGAGGGCATGGAGATGACCGGCATGCCCTATGCCGTGTATTCGCGGGGGAAAAGAGTCGCCGAGTGGCAGGACGACCACGTGGAATTTGTCGGCGAGGTCGGGCGGGGACGCTTCGTGAAACGGGAGCCCTTCGAGGGTTTTTGATAAGACAAGATTGGTTTAACCACAAAGGCACAAAGGACACAAAGAATATAACAGCCTTGGGCCTTGTGATGAAAAAAATCAGGCCGCCCGTGAACGGGCGGCCTATTTTCTTTTTCGGACCATCTCCTGATTAGTTGGCGTCTACATCATTAGGATTCAAGGGGCCGAGGGGTCAAGGGGTCAAGTGAAACAGCTCATAGTTCGTAGCTCATAGCTGATAGCAGGCTATGAGCCATGAGCTAATTCCCATCACCCTTGAAACCTTGGACCCTTGTCTTCTTCAACTCTTTTGAAGAAGATCGTTATTTTTCTAATTGGTGCTGATCAGTACCACCCCTCCTACCAGCAGCACCACCCCCGTAAGACGCAGAACATTCACCGGGTGTACAGGATAGCCCACCAGTCCGAAATGATCCAGCACGATGGAGGTGATCATCTGCCCGGTCACAATGAGGGCGATCATGGTGCCGGCAGTCAACCTGGGAGCTAGAACAACCGTGGTGGCCACCAGAAATGCCCCCAGCAGTCCGCCTGACCACACCCACCAGGGCTGCTGGCCGATACTGGAATAAGAGGGCATGGGAATGCGCATGGCCAGGGCATATGCCATGAGGGCCAGGGTTCCCACGGCAAAAGAGATGGCGGCCGCCAATATCGGGGACTGCGTCCAGAGGTTGAGCCGGGAGTTGATGCCGGCCTGGGTGGGGAGGCAAAAGCCGGCGGCCAGGGCCAGGGCGAAATACGGTAAATGTGAATGCATGGGTCAGGTGCTCCTTTTGCCGGGTAATATGCTGCACCGGAGTAGTTTTACAGGGCGTTGTTTTTACGAATACACAATGGTTCAAAGATTTACCATAAATAACAACACTAAAAAATAAATGTGCAGCATTTATTTTAAATTTGCAATTTTTTTTAATTGCCGATACAGCAGAAGTATGCTGGACCCATCTGAAAATACCAGTGTTGAAGACCCTGCCGCCCAGATAGAGAAGTTGTCCCGCCAGGTTGAATTATTGACGGAGCTCTCCACGACGGGTTTCAGATTGAGCCACCTCCTGCGCTGCCATGAACTGTATGCCGCCTTTGCGGAAACTGTCGGCAGCAAGCTTGGAACCGAGAATGTGGCCCTCTACGTCCATGAAAAAAAGGAAAGAATGCTGCGGCTCGCCTATCAGCAAGGGGCGGATGTATCCACCCGACTGCTGAGCCTGGACGACCACAGCCTTTTCAAACGCTTGATGCAGAAGGAGATGCTGACCCGGGCTTCCATCGAGGCAGACCCGGTGTTGAAACAGTTTTTTGACGCCAGGGGTCTGGACTGGCAGGATGCCGGCATCTGGATTCCGCTGAGCATGCAGCATGATCTGGTCGGCCTAGTGAGGGTGGGGCTCGACCCTGAGCGGCTGCCGGAGGATGACAACACACGTCGGTTTATAGAAAAAATATGCGTACATGCTGCCGTGTGTATTCATAATTGCCGGTTGTACGAGATGCGCGAGAAAGAAAAGGAAGACCTGGATAGAACCCTCTACAACCTCTCGCTGCTTTATGACATCGGCCGGGCCATGACCCATATCAGCGACCTTAAAAGCCTTTTGAAATATATTCTCAATCAGGCCATTGCGGTCACCCATGCGGAAAAGGGCTCGATCATGCTGCACGATCCAGACACAGACCGCCTGAGTATCCGCGTGCTGGCCGGATTGGATGACAAGGTATATCAGGCGCGGGTCAACAACAACGAGATCACGTGCCGGAGTTTTCTGCCCGGCGAAGGGGTGGCCGGCAGGGTATTCCAATCCGGCGAGGCTGTTTTCATCAATGAAACCGGCGGCGACTCCTCATTTGTGGAGGCCGCATCTTCCTTTGTGCAATCCATTGCCTGCATCCCCATGCACGTTTACAACGAAACCATCGGTGTCATCAATGTCACCAACAAGAAAAATAAAGCCGGTTTTATTGCCGATGATATCGAGATGCTCAGCGCGGTGGCCGACCAGGCGGCTGTTTCCATCAGCAAGGCGCAGCTATGGGAGATGGCGGTCAATGATTCCCTGACCGGCCTCCACGTACGGCGCTATTTCATGGTCCGGCTCCAGGAGGAGGTCAGCCGGACGGAACGCTATGAAAAAACCCTGAGTGTGGTCATGGCAGACCTTGACCATTTCAAGGCCATCAACGACACCTTCGGACACACAGCCGGCGACCAGGTGTTGAAGGCCGTGGGTGAATACCTGCACACCAGTATCCGGGATGTGGATTGTGTGGGCCGGTATGGCGGGGAGGAGTTTGTCCTGCTGCTCCCGGAAACAGACAAGGCTTCCGCCCAGGGGTTGTCGGAGCGGCTGCGAAAAGGGATTGCGGCCATGCAACCGGACAACCTCCCCGATATCACCATCAGTATGGGGATCGCCACTTTTCCGGAAGACGGAAGAAAGGCCGGCGAACTGCTCCAGAAGGCCGATGCAGCGCTTTACGCAGCCAAGAGAAAAGGCCGCAACCGGGTCATCGGATACACAAACGCCATTCTTTGGCCGGACGTGAACCCCGGCGCCGCAAAGGCCTGAAGGTTTCAGCGCCGCGGCATCAATGGTGACGTGAACGATTCTAAACCCCACCCTGGCGAATAAAAATATTACCAGTAGGAAAGGGAATACGCAGAAATGTTCAAATGTGCAATCGTTAGAAAGCCCGGCGCCAACTTCGGGGACGGCCTGACCACATCTGATTTAGGGGCGCCCGAATTTAAAAGGATGACTGCCCAGCACGACGCTTATGTGAGTACCCTCGAGGAACTGGGTCTAAAGGTTTTTGTGCTGGAGCCTGAATTGGCTTTTCCGGATGCCCACTTCGTGGAAGACACGGCCGTGGTCACTCCGAACATCGCCGTGATCACGAACCCCGGGGCTCAGGCCCGTCAGGGTGAGGAGAAAACCATAGCGCCCGTACTCGAAGATTTCCGGCCCATCGAGCGCATCGACCCGCCCGGCACGCTCGACGGCGGAGATGTGCTCATGGTGGGGTCTCATTTTTTCATCGGCATCTCCGAGAGGACCAACCGCCAGGGTGCCGAGCAACTCGGCCATATTCTGGAGCGTTTCAACAACACCTGGACGGCCGTGGACGTGGGCAAAGGGCTGCACCTCAAATCAGGGGTCAACCATGTGGGGGGCGACACACTGCTGCTGACCGAAGCGTTCAGCAGGGTGGAGGCGTTCCAGGGGTACGAGAAAATCGTGCTGGACCCGAAAGAGACCTATGCCGGCAACACCCTGTGGATCAATGACCAGCTGTTAATGCCCAAGGGGTTTCCAGATACCCTGGCCAAACTGGATAAATTGAGTTTGCCTGTCCGCGTGCTGGACATGAGCGAGGTGCAGAAGATGGACGGCGGACTGACCTGCCTCTCGATTCGATTCTGATTTATCTTTTACCTCTCAAAAGAAAAGGAGGAAAACGATTATGGGCGCTGTACGCGACATCATTAAAACAGAAAATGCCCCTGGCGCGATCGGGCCATATTCCCAGGCTGTGAAAACAGATTCAATGGTTTATGTGTCAGGACAGCTGGCTTTTGATCCTGCAACCGGCAATTTGGTGACGGACGACATCAAGACTGAAACCCGTCAGGCGATGAACAACCTCAAGGTGATCCTGGAGGCTGCCGGAAGCAGTTTGGAAAAAGTTGTCAAAACCACATTGTTCATTAAAAACATGGACGATTTTCCTCTGGTGAATGAGGTTTATGGAGAATTTTTCACTCAAGATTATCCTGCCCGTGCCTGTGTTGAGGTGGCCAGGCTCCCCAGAGATGCCAGTTTTGAAGTTGAGGCAGTCAGTCTGCTTTAAACCGATGGCGACAGCCTATCCGGTCACTCATGCTGTAAATGAAAATAGATCAAAAAGCAAACGATAATGAACCTGAGGTCTCTATGGTTCTCAAACGCTGTTTCCACCCACGGGCGATCGCTGTTGTCGGGGCATCATCCCGGGAAAACAACCTGGGGCACTGGATACTGAAATCCTTGATCAATGGTGGATTTCCCGGTGCAATTTACCCGGTGAATCCCAAGGGCGGAAAAATACTGGATCTGGATGTGATTACGGATATCAAAGACCTTTCGGAGCCGGTCGACCTGGGTATTGTGGCTGTTCCCATGAATGGGGTCCAGGGGGCGCTTAAAAAGCTGGGCAGCAAAGGTGTGGCCTGCGTTACCATTATTGCCGGCGGATTCGCCGAAACAGGCTCTGAGGGAAAGCTTCTCCAGGATGATCTTCTGAAGACCGCCCGGCAGGCCGGCGTTCGGCTCATCGGGCCCAATACCATTGGAATCATCAACACCCGGTCCAGGCTGAATGCTTCTTTTTCCCCGGAGATGGGCGGTGCCGAACCGGGCAATATCGGCGTGGTGTCCCAAAGCGGCTCTGTTTGTGAAACCTTGTATTTTAGGTGTCTGGAAAGAGGGTCCGGATTTTCTACACTGATAGCCGCGGGGAATGAGGCCGACCTGGATTTGTGCGACTACCTGGAGTATCTGCTGCACGATCCGGACACAGCAGTTGTGGCCCTGTATGTGGAACAGATCCGCCGACCCCGGCGATTTTTTCATTTGCTCAGGGACCGTGAGGGCAGGAAGCCCGTGGTGATGTTTCGCACCGGGCGGACGTCACGGGGCAAGGAGGCGGCCTTTTCCCATACCGGGGCCCTGGCCGGCAGTGATGCTGTTCTGAATGGGCTTTGTCGGCAGGTCAATGTTGTGGATGCGTGTTCCTACGAGGATTTCATTGATGGCGTCACAGCCTTTACCAGCGATCGATACCCCCGGGGCAGTCGTCTGGCCGTGGTCACCGGGCCGGGCGCACCGGGCGTGGCCGCCTGTGATGCTGCGCTGGAATCCGGTTTGGAGATGGCGACATTGGGAAAAGCCACCGCTGAGAAGTTGTCCCGAATACTGCCACCCATTGCATCGTGGCGCAACCCCATCGATATGACCGGAAGTGCCGCTACCAATCCGGAACTTGTTTGGCGAACCATGGAAACTGTCCTGGCGGATGAATCTGTGGACGGCTTGATGTTTATTATAGGGGCACTCTCAACCACAGAGGGGCTGGATAACATCATCCGGGTAGTGGAGGCGCAACCAAAGCCGGTCTTGGTGGCCACGGTCGGGTCCCTGATAAAAAATGAGAGAAACCGGGCTATTATTGAACGGTTGGGGAATAATAGGGTGCCGTGTTTTCTCACCCCAGAGCGGGCAGTTCGAGCCTTTCAACTGTTGGTCGAAATGGCGGCCAGGGTGTAGAGGTTAATTGCTGCGCGAACAGTTTGCTTTGGCGGTTCATATCAGACCTGTGACCAGTCCGATAGAAAGCACGAGAAGGCCGATACCAACTGTGAGTTGAACCGCTCTCAGAGTAACCTTTTTCATTAACTTGAGTCATGGAAAAACGGAGTTGACGGCATTGGGATTTGTCTGGAGAACATTCAGCGGCGAGGCCGCGTCTGATAAAGAAATCTTCCTTGAATTCATTTGATTTCAAGGAAGATTTCTTTATTGTGGGAACACTATCTTTCCGGAATCGCCGATGTCATATCCATCGAGAGATTTGGCAAGGTTCTTAAAGGCCTTCTCGTGCAGCAGGCCCTGGAATTTCTGGACACCCGGTTCAAAAAAGATATCCTTGGAGACCAGCAGGTCAAACCGCTCCCAGCGCAAGGGGATGAAATCCAGGCCCAGCAGTGCGGCCACCGGGCGGATGCCAGGCCCTGCGTCAGCCTTGCCGGCGAGTATTTCGAGCCCGACGTCCATGTGCCGATTGGCGATGTTCTGGTACCCGGAAATTTTTTCACCTTTGATGCCGGCAGCCCGCAGTTCATTGTCCAACAGCAGCCGGGTGCCCGTGGCCAGGGACCGGTTGACAATGGTGATGCCGGATTTTGCAAGGTCTGTTACGGTCCGAATATTTTTCGGGTTCCCTTTTTGCAGGATGATGCCCTGCTCCCGTCTGCAGAAATTGACCACGGCCGGCAGGGCGTCCAGTTCCCGGGCGGCAAAGGAAAAATTGTAGTCACTGCCGTTTTCCTGGAGCAGGTGGCTGGAGGCGATGTGGCACAGGTTTTTACGAAGGGCACTCAATCCGCCCATGCTTCCCAGATTGCCGAAGACAACGATTTCTTCGGAGTTCGTTGCATTGAACAGGGAAATGGCCTTGTCCAACAGCAGGTCATTGCTCCCGGCGATGATCAAAAGACCGTGATAGGGGGGCAGCTTCTGGACCGCTTCGGGGAAGTTGGTCGTATTGGCCTCGATCCACTGCTCCACGAGGTGTTTGGGAAAAAGCCATTTTCCCGTGATTTTTGTGGCCGGAAGGTTCTTTTCCGCCACCAGGGTGTACACCATCTTTTCATTGACGTTCAGAAACGTGGCGACGTCCTTGGTTGACATTAGATTTTCCATGATATCGTTTCCTTCATTGCCAATACGCGTTTATCAATTTCGCGCCGGGTTCAGATAATAACTTTGTCAATATTAGTCGACCCTAATTATTTTATCAATTAAAAATGGTTGAATCTTACAGTTAATAACCAAATATGTCGATCTAAATGGCTTCAATCCCGGTTCTGTGCAAAAGGCTTTCTCAAAGGTCAGGATTGTGTTAGGAAAATAATACCGTATGCAAGTGTTTCTGAAGATTGCGACAACCGCTGTCACGATGGCGTTTGGGCAAATCGTTTTCTGAGTGACCGGCCTTAAGGGATGGAAAATGGCAGACTGGGTTTTGGAACCTTTTAACGCCAAACGCTATAATGACTGCTGAGACGATTATTCTAATAGTGGGGTTCACCTTCGGGTTCTACATGGCCTGGAACATCGGTGCCAACGATGTGGCCAATTCCATGGCCTCGGCCGTGGGTGCCAAGGCGATCACCATTCGCCAGGCTGTTTTCATTGCCGGGATATTGAATATTGTCGGTGCCACCTTTATCGGTTCCCATGTGACCAACACCATCCGCAAGGGTATCATTTCCACTGAAGTGATGTCCGATCCCCAGCTGGCCCTGGCGGGTGCCCTGGCGGCCCTGCTGGCCGCAGCGTTGTGGGTCAGCTTTGCAACGTGGCGCTCTCTGCCGGTATCCACGACCCACTCCATCGTGGGGGCCATGATCGGGTTCGGCATCATGGCCGGCGGATTCGACATGGTCAACTGGGGCAAGCTGGGTGCGGTTGTGCTCAGCTGGGTGATTTCTCCTGTTTTCAGCATGATCATCGCTTTTGTCATGTTCAAGATCATTATCCGGGTGATTATATCCAGGGAGGATCCATTTCAAAGGGCCATACGCTATTCCCCCTATTTTATCAGCAGTGCAATATTCGTGGTGGTGCTCTCCTTTCTGTTCAAGACGCCCCTGGGCAAAAAGCTTTCCCTGTCCATGCCCATGGCGCTGGTGATTGCTTTGGTGCTGGCCATCATCTTGGGGTTAATCGGCAGGGCCCTCTTGAAAAAGTTCATACCAGACAGAGACAAAAGCGATGCCGAGGGGATATTCCGGAAGATTCAGATTGGCACCTCCTGTTACGTGGCCCTGGCCCAGGGGGCCAATGATGTGGCCAATGCCATCGGTCCTCTGGCGGTTATCTATTTTCTGGTCAAAACAGGTACGGTGGGCGCCAAGGTGCCGGTCCCCATATTCCTGCTGCTGTTCGGCGGCCTCGGCATTGCCCTGGGGATAGGCATGGCCGGTAACCGCGTGATGACCACCATCGGCACGAAAATTACCACCCTTACCAACACCCGCGGTTTTGCCGTAGATTTTTCAGCCGCTACAACTGTTCTGGTGGCTTCCAAAATGGGGCTTCCGGTCTCCACAACGCATGCCGCGGTGGGCGGTGTGATGGGTGTCGGGTTGGCCAGGGGGCTCGAGGCGGTCAATTTCAGGATCATTTTCCAAATCATGGTTTACTGGGTGTTGACAGTGCCGGCCGCTGCCATCACGAGTATGGTGGTTTTCAAGATCGTAAGGTTGTTTTACAATTAGAGGTCAATTTGTGCCAGCCTTCGGGGAATTGGAGAATTTAATATAATGAGATAAATCAAGGGTCGGGGAGTTTCCGCTAAAACCCCCGTCATTCCCGCGAAGGCGGGAATCCAGGAAGTGATTAGCTGAAGGCTCTGGATCCCTGCCTGCGCAGGGATGACGTATAAAACACCCCGACGGCTCAGGTAAATAAGGATTCAAGAGTTCAAGGGGTCGAGTTAAAACAATGGGTTATATGCACTAAGCAGAAAGCTGAGATCCATACTTGATAATTATTTTTATTAAATTTTTATGTGATGTATTCATGTGGTTTTGCAAACTTTTTCAGCGCCGATCATGTTTCAGGTGCTACTATAGGTGATACAGCATAAAAATTTAAAGGAGTCGGTTATGCGTATACCTTTTATATCCATGTTTGTGACATCTCCGTTTGAAGGCTTAGAGGAGCACGCCTCGATCGTCAAGGACTGCGCAGGCGTTTTCCAGCACGCCGTGGAGTGTAGTGTACTTCGAAAATGCAGCCGTTTCGATGAATTGCGGCAGGAAATCATCCAGATGGAGAGAAAGGCGGATGCTGTCAAGCGCCGCATTCGGGGACACATCCCCCTGGGTACGCTCATGCCGGTGGACAAATTCCAGCTTTTCCGTTTCCTCAGGGAGCAGGATTCGGTTTTGGATGCTGTGGAAGATGCCCTGGACTGGCTTTCATACCGTCCTGAATCGGCCATCCCTGAAGAACTGCAGACAGATTTCAGCACGTTTGTGGACGCAGTGGTGGACCCCATCGACGAGATGAGCAGAATGGTGACCGAGGCCAGGGAATATTTCAGCAGTTATTCCGAGCGGCAGAGGGTGGTGGTCAAAGAGATCATCACCAAGCTCAGGCACCAGGAGCGCGAGGCCGACCGGATCGAAGACAAAATCAAGAGAAAAGTGTTCAGCATGGATGTGGATCCGGTCACGGTGTTTCACATCGTGAGACTGGCCGAAACCATCGGCGCCATCGCCGACCACGCCGAAAACGCCGGCGACATGATGCGGGCCATGGTCGCCAAATAACCAAATAAAAATGCCCTTAATATTTATGCCTTAGGGCAGCAAATATTAAGGGCATTTTTATTTGATATTGACAAATTGGCCATATCGTCATACATTGTATAACAAAAACAAGGAGGGCAAAATGTTGGCGATACGACTGGATAAAGAGCTCGAGAAGGAGCTGGATCTATTGGCAAAAGACCGTGGAAGCAATCGGAGCGCTGTGGTTAGGGAGGCCATCATTCGATATCTGGAAGACGATGAGGATTTACAGCTGGCTAAAAAGTCTCTGGCCGATATAAAAAGTTCCAAATCGCTCAAACAAGTGAGGAAAGAGCTTGGCCTGGACAGTTAGGATTAGCGATCTTGCCGAAAAACAGCTACACAAGCTCGACCGGCCTGTCCAAAGGCGCATTCTCGACTGGCTGTTCGATAGGATTGAGGGTTGCAAAAATCCACGGCATTTTGGTGAGCCGCTGAAGGGGGACTACGCTGGTTTATGGCGCTATCGTGTGGGTAGCTATCGCATTCTCTGCAAAATACAGGACCGGAAGATTCGCGTTCTGGTACTCACCGTCGGACACAGGCGGGAAATTTACAAGCGCCGTTAGGCAGCAAATTGCATGCAAATTCCAGTCAATCGACAGCATGCCGGGGTGGGATATCTCTATGTAGCCCTGGCCGCCCTTTTATTTGCCATATCCGGCAGCGCCTCGAAATACCTCTTCAACACCGGTGTCACCGCTTTTCAGCTGGTCCAGCTGCGAACGACCCTGGCGTGCGCAGGGCTTTTCTTTTGGATGTGGGCAAAGCACGCTTCTCTATTGAAAATTTCGGCTAAGGATCTGCCTTACTTCGCCGGGCTGGGCATTCTGGGCATTGGCTCGGCCCAGTTTTTCTATCTGTTCGCTATCTCCAAAATCAACGTGGCCGCCGCCATCCTCCTCCACTACACCGGGCCGGTGTTTGTTTTTCTGTATGCCGTGTTTGTGCAGAAGCGCAAACCGGGCGGGGTAAGCCTGCTGGCCGTGTGCGGGACCCTTATGGGGTGTTTTCTGATGGTGGGCGCCTACAACCTTGAGATTCTGTCTTTGAACAGGGTCGGCATCATGGGCGGTTTCCTGGCGGCTGTCGCTTTTGCCGTGTACACCATCTTCAGCGAGCACGGGATGCAGAAGTATACGCCGTGGACCGTGCTCTTTTATGGCTTGCTGTTTGCCGCCCTGATGTGGAATGTGCTGCACCCGCCTTTGGGAGCTGTTTTCCAGCCCTATACAGCCATTCAGTGGCTGTGGATCGTGTTCGTGGGGCTTTGTGGAACCATTCTGCCCTTTGGGTTCTATTTCGAAGGTATCCGGCGAATATCATCCACCCACGCCAGTCTGACCGCAACCCTGGAGCCTATTTCAGCCGGTGTGATCGCAGCCCTGTTTCTGGGGGAGGTCATGGCGCCGCTTCAAATCATGGGCGGGGTGATGGTGATCGTTTCCATCCTCATGCTGCAGCTGTTCCAGCCTTCATGAATATCATTATGAAGCGGACTTCAGAATAGTCATTACTTTTCTGAAGTTCGCTTCAAAATGGTCACGCAACCAACCGCTGTCCGATCTCAAAGGCTTCCAGGTTCAGGCCCACCCTATCTTCCGGCATGCGTTGACGGATAACCGTTTCAAAGGCTTCCCGGGTGATGGGCAGTTCGTTTGTCGCGGAAAGGGCGCCCACCATGATCACGTTGCTGTAGATGGGATTGCCCAGCCTGGCCGCTTCCCGGGTGGTGTTCATGAGCCAGACCTTGTCTGAGAGATCGTCAAGGGATCGGGCGATGTGGTCATGGTCCGGATAGGTCTGGTTGCCGGAGATGACACTGATCGGATGCACGGGTCGCATGTTGGCGATGACCTTCACCGCCGGGTTGCCGTATTCCCTGAGCACCCGCACAGCTTCCACGGGTTCGAGGGAAATCACCATGTGAGCCTGCCCCCTGGGGATCTGCGGCGATTGGGTTTCAGTGGTGGAAGCCCTCAGGTGGCTCATCACCGAACCGCCGCGCTGGGAGGCGCCGAAGGTCTCACCAATGGTAACCTCCAGTCCCTTAAGCGACAGCATGTCTCCCACCATGCGCGAAGCAAGGACATTGCCCTGGCCACCCACGCCGGTAATGATCAG